>JBPCJY010000158.1:0-40691 GCA_051004815.1 Ktedonobacteraceae bacterium | reverse complement strand
GAGATAGGAGGTGGTGACATTATCGCTCTGATCCATGTCTACGACAGAGAAGTCACGCACCGATGGGCAAGGCAACCTATCTTTCCCTACTCCTAATACTGGAGGAGTCAATGTATGCGCTTGTATTGCTTGATTCGCCGCACTGAAAAAGGCGGGCGCATTACAATAAGAAAATTGGCCAAACAGCGAGCCATTTGTCCCATTCACACATTTACCAGCTGTCAAGCTTCCGTTGTTGCTCACGAGTTGCAGATTACCGCCGTTAAAACCAAACCAGAGTGCTACCACCGCACCATTTGGAATAGTTGGAACGACAGGAGCAATAGCCGGTGCTGTTCCTTTGTCGACCACCAGCGGGTTGTAGATCGATATTTTCCCAGTGTTAGGGTCAAATACCGCTCCTTGTACAAATGCAGCTTGTAAAGGATTCGCCTCATGGCATTTGCCTTTATTGGCATTCGTCGCTACCAATTGGTACGGGGTCGCGAGCCCCTGTGCTGTCAAGGGATTGCTCGGTACGATCAACGAGCAATCAGGGTTGACTGCAGCTGCTGCATGAGACTGCATCCTGGGTAAAATAAACACTGCCGTTGCCACAAGTGCAAGTATCAGGGGGACAAGAATGCTGGTCAATACAAGGGGGGAGACCTTCTTACGCTGTGGACCTCGATAACTGGAAATTGGATACTTGTTTCTACGCATAGCTACTTTGTGTCCTTTCTTTCTATGAGCAAAACCAATCAGGACATAATGATGTCTACTTGTTCGTCTCACTAATTTTGAACTGCGACAAACAAGGTACCGATTGATTTTTGATGAAGTGTTTTGGAACACATTCATACATTGCCCCACAACGCGATTGTACACTACTATTCTGATGTATTTGCATATAGCACTCTTTTTTGGTATGAAAGTACCGGGTATCGGTTAAGATTTCCTATAGCCATAGAACACACAAACAACCACCAACTTTGCATGTAAGAGCTACCAAGGTGCAATCCCCACATGCTATAGTACATACAGTGTCCATCGCTAAAAGAAAAAGAAAAGGAAGGAAGATGCCATGTCTCTTCTGTGGAGGAACTCCCGTCTATGTAGAGCCGTAACCGTCTGCGCCGCCATACTTCTAACTTCTTGCATGGCTCCTTCCAATGTACCTGCCTCTACTCAGACACCTTCCATTGCCCTGAGCAAGGCTCTCTACGCCACGTACCGAGGCCATCACAATGCCATCTCTGCCGTTGCATGGTCGCCCGATGGGAAACGCATCGCTTCTGCCAGCTATGACAAAACAGTACAAGTGTGGGACGCGGCAACAGGACATCTCTTCTTGACCTATCGTGGTCATTCCGATTGGGTCACGGCTGTAGCATGGTCGCCCGATGGCAGAAGTATCGCTTCCGCCAGTTTCGACAAGACGGTACAGGTGTGGGATGCGGCAACAGGTCAACGCCTCTTAACCTATCGCGGTCACTCGGCAACGGTGACGGCGGTGGCGTGGTCGCCCGATGGCCGAAGTATCGCTTCCGCCAGTTATGACAAAACGGTGCAAGTATGGCATGTAGGAGGTGCAACCGCGGGGAACGCGATGATGACCTACCGTGGTCATTCCGATTGGGTCACGGCTGTGGCGTGGTCGCCTGATGGCAAGCAAATCGCCTCTGCTAGTATTGATGGAACGGTGCAACTCTGGAATGCGGCAACAGGCAAATCCTTCTTGGTCTACATAGGTCATCTTGGCACGGTAGCCGCCGTGGCGTGGTCGCCCGATGGCAAGCAGATCGCCTCTGCTGGCTTTGACAAGACCGTGCAGCTCTGGAATGCTGTCACTGGTAAATTCACCTGGCTCTACTGCTGTCTCGGTTGGGTGAATGGGCTTACCTGGTCTCCTGATAGTAAGTACCTGGCCTCGGCGAACAGCAATAGAACCGTCCAGATTTGGAAGCGCACAACGGATCATCCTGTCTTAACCTATAGTGATTATAAAAGCGAGGTGTTAACGGTCGCGTGGTCGCCCGATGGACTGCACATTGCTTCGGGCGATGATGACGGAACGGTACATATCTCGCTATCACCTGCTTGAGCCTCTTTAACCTCTTTTGGTCGATCCTTGAGGAATCTGCTACCAATCTTGATCCAAGGCTTCTCTACCAGGAGGAAAGAAAGGTAGCAGAAAGGGATGATGATACAGGCAATCCAAAGCCAGTACAAGCTATAGACGAGAAAGTGGTTCCCGCTTGGGATATACCGATCGACATGGGTCATGAAGAAGACCAGCAGCGGTAAATGCCACATGTACAAGCTATAGGAGATGAACCCTATCCAACGCAGCGGAAACCATTCAAATGGGCGACGGAGGATGGTGGGGCCAAAGAGTATAGCGGTCACACAAAGGCCGAAGCCAATGGAAAGCATAATTTCGTTCAGCCAGTCATAAAGGGGGAAGCCAGGGGGATGAGGGATCACAATGCCATCCAAAAATGACCAGCTATGGTAATACCATTGATCAAAATGCCAAAGTGCCATGAAAAGAAGGATCACTATTCCACTACCCCACAACCCATAGTTCAGGCGGCGTAGCCACTCCGCGCATCTATTGCCGTGTGTAGTATTACGTGCATAAACATAGAACACGCTGATGAGCATGCCCACAGCAAAATCTTCCAGATATTTTCCTGAGACGCCATAGGTAAAGACGAGCACACCATTGAGGACAGAGCGTGGCACTAGCAACGTTTCTGTAGGATGTGCTGTTAGTGTAAGCCCCCAATAACGCGAGCATAGCCCCCATGCTATCACACCTATCAGGCAGAGAATGACAGTCCAAAAGCGACGCTGTGGCGCACCACGACGAGCGATAAAACCGATTACGCCTGCCAGTAACGGTAAAAGTAGGTAATATTGCCATTCAACGGCCAATGTCCAGAATGGCCCGTTGATCTGCTGATAGGTTGCTTGTGTCGAATCCATAAAAAAGACAAGGAATAAAGTCAAATCCTTCAAGTGGTCGAGTTGAAGGAATTGTGGTTGAGAGAACAGAATAATAAGGCAGAGGGCAACATAATAGGCAGGGATGATGCGGAATGCTCGGCGCAGGTAGAACTTTCGCGCCGAAGGCCAGGTGCCTTCAAACAGCATCACTTTTGCATAGGGAAGGAATAAAAGAAAGCCTGATAAAATAAAAAAGAGGGTGACACCAGATGCACCGGCTAGCATAATTGAAGAGACCAGTAGATTCGTATTGCCCGGTGACCAACGTTGGGTTTCGCGTGTAATAAGGTTTACGTGAAAGGCCACAACAGTAAGACAGGCTATAGCCCTGACGCCATCGAGCGCGGGGATAGTATTTTTTTGCTTTTTGTCTTCTAATGAAGCCCCAATCCGCTGCTGTAGAGAAAGGCAACTCTGCTGTACTCTGGTAGATACATTGCGAACCAATTGTTTATACATATATCCTATGTTATCACCGTTTATCGCCTTGTCAAACCTCTACAAATTGACCGACTGCCTTTGCTTCTCAGTTCTATCTCAGCTTCTCCACAGAACCAACTCATATGGATAACGTATGCTTCTGCTGGAAGACAATTTCCTTATCGTGTTTCTTGTATAGAACAGGAGATTTTTCATGCAGCCTAGCAACGGTTTTCTTCTCGCTTCGTATTTTGTTCTAGCGTGCTTAATTATGGTCATCATCATGCTCAGCGTCACTGCAACAAGTCAATAGAAGATCAGTAATGTATCACACCTGGGCCACGCTATAGCGTATCGTCTCTAAGAGACATAACGATTGACAGAGCTTTCGTCTCCCATCGTCGCTACTAAGACTGCTTTAATGGTATGAAGCCGATTCTCAGCCTGGTCGAAGACAATGGACGCTTCCGATTCGAATACCTCGTCTGTGACCTCCAAGGCTTCTACCTTATGTGTCTTGTAGATTTTCTGCCCTAGCTTTGTGTCTGTATTGTGTAGCGCAGGCAAGCAGTGCATGAATTTCGTCTCTGGATTATCTGTCATCGCCATCAGCTTGCTATTCACCTGGTAGGGCAGCAACAGCTTGATGCGTTCGCCCCAGAGATCAGGAGCTTCGCCCATTGATACCCAGATATCAGTGTACAGAAAGTCGCACCCCCTGACAGCAGTTGCGATGTCCTCTGTCAACGTGATATTCGCTCCGGTCTGCGTGGCGACAGCCAATGCCAGGTCAACACGCGCCGCTTGGGGCCAGCATTGTTTGGGACCTGCCAGGCGGATATCCATGCCCATCTTCGCCGCACCTATCAATAAGGAGACGCTAGTATTGTTACCAACATCACCGAGGAAGCAGAAAGAAACAGCTTCCAAAGGTTTATGTGCGTGTTCTTGCATCGTGAGAAAATCGGCCAGTACCTGTGTGGGATGGGCTTCATTCGTCAGCCCATTCCACACAGGTACACCGGCATAGCGTGCAAGCTCTTCCACTTGCTCCTGCGCAAATCCGCGATATTCGATGCCATTATACATGCGACCCAGGACACGAGCAGTATCCTTCATGCTTTCTTTGCTCCCGATGTGGGAGGAACTGGGGCCTAGATAGGTTACGTGAGCACCCTGATCGGATGCCGCAACCTCGAATGCGCAGCGCGTTCGTGTCGAGTCCTTTTCAAAGATGAGGACAATCTGTTTTCCTTGCAAGCACTGTATCTCTGTTCGTGCGTATTTCGCCGCTTTCAGCTCGGTTGCCAGCTGTAGAAGAAAATCGATCTCCCTTGGTGTGAAGTCATCCAGCTTCAGAAAATGCCTGTTCCTCAAATTGGGCCTATTATCGTCGCTCAGGGACTGAAAGGGCATGGTGTGCTTTTCCACGTCACGAATACTCCTTGCATAGTGCTACAATGTTGCTGTTCTTCAAGGATACCTTGTTTTGAGTATTGTTGCAAACCAGGGGTATCAGACCACTACTGATCTGATACCCCTGGTTTGCAATCTAGCCTTACATTGTAGGCAATCGTACGCTAATCCGGTCACGCGAAGGATCGTGGCCAGTTATGGGACAAATGCTAGCGGCTAGCAAAACGATTTGCAGCGGCAGCACGCCTTGGTTGCGCTGTCGATGCAGCTCTGGGTTTTCTCCTGGCTATTGGGTACTGTGGCGCAGTTGCAGCAACAGCGCGTGCTCTACGCTTATCTGTGGTTCTACCAAAGCTAGGCTGCTTTCCCGCTACTCCCCTGCCATCCCTCACTTTGCCGGAATATGCGCGTTCTGGCAAGGTAAAGCCTTCTGGCTGGCGTGCAGGTGTTCGGCTCGTAACACTATCGTTTTGTCGTCTTTCAGTGAGAGGTGCCGTTTGGCTGCCATACCTTGGTCGTGCAAATCTACCGTGCTCCTGATCTTGCGCGGCCTGTTTACGGCTACGTACCGGTCGTTGCTCACCGTTCTGCTCATACATCTGCATTGCCGCAGTCTCTGGTTTCTCGTGTACCGGCATTACCGCAGTTTCTGGCTTTGCGAGCGGCATGCTAACAATGGCTTCCGTATTAATAGCGAGTCGCTGCAATGCGACTGTCTGCCCTAAATTACGTGCCATACGTCGCCACTTGGGTACATCTGACGGCACCAATAGCGTAATCGCCTTGCCTTGTCGCCCCATTCTACCCGTCCGGCCAATCCGGTGCGTAAAAAGGTCGCTTGATTCCGGCAGCTCATAATTGATGACCTGATAGATTCCTTGAATGTCCAGTCCGCGTGCAGCTACATTTGTGGCAAGCAGCGTCTGCACCTGTCCGCGGCGGAACGCGGTAAGCACCTCTTCACGGGCACGCTGGCTCTTGTTGCCGTGTAATGTTCCCACCGCAAACCCGAGACTGTTGAGCTGTTTCCCTAGCTTCTCAACACCGTATTTCGTCTTGCCAAAGATGAGGCTGCTTTCTCCTTGCGTGGCATGCAAGAGGGTACAGAGTGCAGCTATCTTCTGATCATGCGGTACCTGATAAGCAATCTGTTCAATGCTGCTTTGCTCACCCATAGCTGGCGTAATGGTAATCTTGACTGGATTTTTGAGGAATTTTTCCTGGAGTGTAGCAACCCAGCCCGGTATTGTCGCTGAGAAGAGTGCCATTTGTCGCGTGTTAGGCGTAGTGGTCAGTATCTCTTCAATGGCTGGCGCGAAACCACTGTCCAGCATCTGGTCTGCCTCGTCCAGTATGCATATCCGCAACTGGCTCAGCACTAAACTACCACGATCAAGATGGTCCTTCACTCGTCCTGGTGTACCTACGACAATCTGTGATCCATAGCGCAGGGCTGAGAGTTGACTGCCATAGGGCCGTCCTCCTACCAGTAGTGCCGTCGAAAGCCGCCGACCGGTTGCTAGCCTACTCAGCACCTCGTTTACCTGCACAGCTAGTTCGCGTGTTGGCACGAGTACCAGTGCCTGTACGACACGTTTGTCCTTGGAAAGCCTCTCCACCATGGGGATGCCATAGGCGAGAGTCTTACCCGATCCAGTCGGTGCTTGTCCCACCAGATCATTTCCGGCTAGTAGTGCCGGAATTGCCACAGCCTGAATAGGCGTAGGCTCTGTAATCTCCATATGTGCCAGCACCGCACGCGTCGCGGGCTGCAACAGGAAGTCATTAAAAGATGGCATGAAAAGTCCTTTCGGCCAATGCGCCCCTTGTGGGCGCGGTACAGATCCCCGAAGGCACTGTGCCGCCAGGGAGCACCAGGAGCAGGCCGTAGGAGTAGGATACGGGAGCAATGCTGCTAGCTGATATCAGGTACGAACGTGTGTGCAGGAAGAGATTATTCTACAGAGGATTGCTCAAAGCCCTTGAGAGTCTTTACCGGGGAACAGGATATGCGAGCAGCCTGCTCCATGCCATGCAGACATTCATAACCATTGCAGTGTACATGATTTGCAGCCAAACGTCAAGTTAAATTCAAAATGGTACTGCTTGGAGAGTTACCGCGTTTACTGACTCACATCGGCGGGAAGCTGAACGCACGCTGATACAATTCGCTATACTCTTTAGCACTGGCAGACCAGCGCGAATCGTTGGCCATGGCCCGTGCCAGCAGTTGAGGCCAGCGATCCTGTTGTCCATAGAGTCGCAATGCACGGTACAATGCATCCAACAGCGCGGAAGCCGAGTAATCAGTAAAGCTGATCCCATTGCCAGCGTCAGGATAGGCATCCAGGTCGGTTACGGTATCGGCTAAGCCGCCAGTTGCATGGACGATAGGCAGCGTTCCATAGCGCAAAGCAATCAACTGTCCCAAACCGCCCGGCTCGAAGGCACTCGGCATCAGAAAGAAATCCGCACCCGCGTAAATACGGCGCGAGAGGGCGGCATTGAAACCGATATAGACGCGAACATTGGACGTAGTTGCAGCAAGATAGTTAAACATCTGCTCATAGTGCCAATACCCTGTGCCGAGCACGACGAGTTGAAAGGGCAGATGGGGTAGTTCTTGCGTAATCGCGGCGATGAGATCGAGGCCCTTTTGATCCACGAGCCGCGTGACCATACCGATCACCGGTATATCTGGGTCATCAGCTAACCCAAATTCCTGTCGTAAGGCGGTGCGGTTGCGCCTCTTGGCCTCTGGAGCGGCCTCTACCGTATATTGCACTGTCAAGGCATCATCGGTCGCGGGATTCCAGACATCCCAGTCCAGGCCATTGGGAATACCAAAAAGACGCTCATGCCTTAACGAGAGGGTCCCTTCAAGACCCCAGCCAAACTGTGCTGTCTGAATCTCCTCAGCATAACGATGCGAAACGGTTGTCACCACATCAGAGTAGACAATGCCAGCTTTCATCCAGTTGACATCACCCCAAAACTCCAAACCACCCATGTTAAAAAGAGTGCCGCGGTCTAACCCGACCTCTTCCAGGATGGAAGGAAGCCAACGCCCCTGATATTGCAGATTATGAATGGTGTAAACGATGCGCGTTGCCCCCTGGCGTAAGAGAGGACGGTAGGTGGTACGCAGGTAAGGAGCACAAGGAGCCGTCTGCCAATCATTGAGGTGAATGATATCAGGAACAAAGCCCAGCGACGGCAGTGCCTCAAGAATGCCTCGGCAAAAGAGGAGGAAGCGAATATACTCATCGTGCCGATCCAGACCCAAATAGATCTCCTGATGCCACCCAAACATTTCTGCATTTTCAACGAAATAAATGGTAACTGGTGCATCTGGCAGAGTGGTCTGAAAAATAGAAACCGTGAAGTCGAACCAGGCCATAGAAATTGTTCGTACGATACCGGTGTGTTTGAGCGACCAACGGGCGGGATCGATACGCCCGTAGCGGGGAATACAGATACACACCTCGTGGCCCAATGCTGCCAGTTCTTTGGGCAAGCTCCCGATGACATCGGCAACACCGCCCTCCTTGGCAAAAGGCACAGCCTCCGCGGCAACCATTAGAATCTTGAAGCGTTTGTCGTTCGTCATGTCAAAAGTGGCGTAGCAACCCAGCTGCGTTAAGCGGACGGAGGGAAACGCCTTCCTTTCTTTTACTCCTTGCCAGAAGGTGTTAGACAGGGCTATTACTATGATAGCATAAATAAGCACGCTTGTATAAGGTTCAAAACCTCAAATTGATAGCGAAGCCATAGGTTCTTTCGTGCAAGGGAAAAAATGGATTGCATACACTTCTCGCGCAGAATATGGTATACTTGAGACATGCCAGTCACCTTGAGTTAGACGAGGAGGCACTCCATGGAGCAGAAGCCGCGTGCTCGCTACGATGAATTCGCAGAACAATTTACTTCTATCATGTATGAGCATTGGTCAGATATTCTCCAGATCATTCAACGTCAATCTCCCCGCGTTGCCGCCCTCCTACGGGTGGCAGCCCCGATGAGTTTAAGACGTGCGAACGGTACCTGGCATATACAGGTGATGATTAACCGGGTGGTGCAGCCAGATAAGTTGCGTCAACCTCGTGACAATGAAATCGTAGCCCAGGCGATACGGTTATGGGCGCACACAGCGGGACAGTTGAAATTACCCCGTGTGAATGTTACCTTCGAACCGTGATGGCCCTGGCATAGAAGGAGCCTTTCATGTCTGCTGCTCAGCCTAAGGCGCGGCGACGTTTTCCTGGACTGGATGCCGCTGTCCTTCAACATCCCTATGACCGTGCGGCCCTCAACGCATTACAAAAGATACCTGGGCTGGATATTATTGTGCGAAAGTTTATCGAGTTGTTCCCAGAGCGCGTGGCCTATATCCAGAACGTGGCCCAGACGATACGCGTGGGTAAAACACAATGCCCGCAACTGTATGCCCAGCTACGCGAAGCCTGTTCCATCCTGGATGTACGTGAGCCAGAACTCTATGTCGCGCATAATCCCTTGCCTAACGCCTGGACAAGCGGTCATGACCACCCCTATATCGTTGTAACCAGCGGTCTGCTTGATCTCATGAACGAAGATGAAATCATGGCCGTTATTGGACATGAACTGGGCCACATTAAATCAGGCCATGTGTTATACCGTACAATCGCACTGTGTATCACCCTCTTACTCACCGTTGTTGGCGATATGACCCTGGGTATTGGTCGCTTGATTGGCCGTTCCCTGGAAGCGACATTGTTGGAATGGTACCGTATGTCAGAGTTTACCGGCGACCGTGCTGGTTTGCTCGTCATACAAGACCCCCAGGTTATGCTCTCGCTGATGATGAAATTTGCCGGCGGCACACTCTTTCAGCGTAATCTGTTGGACACACAGGAGTTTTTGAAACAAGCCGATCTGTATGAAGAGGTAGACGCCAATCTTCTTGACCGCGTTTACAAAATGTTGCTGGTCGCCCCTGTTGCTCACCCTCTGACCATTGTACGCGCTCGCGAAATTATGAAATGGTCTGAGAGCAGTGAGTACAAAGCTGCCCTCGAAGGTCGTTACACACACGCCAAAAGCTCCACTGCGAATAAAGCACAGAATGGCAAGAACAGTACGTCCTCTACATCAACAACTTCTAATGGCACCTCAACTGGCACCTCAACCGGGCTGATTCGCTGCCCGCATTGCGGTAAGGAACAACCTAATCAACGCTTCTGTAGCCTCTGTGGCGGAGCGATCATGTGAATGGGATGAGGCACAATACTCCCTATCGCCTGGTTGGCTATCTCATGGTAGTAGTCGCGACAGTGCTGTTTGGTTTCAATGGCAACCTGTCGCGATTACTCTTTGACCAGGGTATTACGCCGATAACGCTGGTAGAGTTACGCATGCTCATAGGCGGCGTGTGCTTATTGACGGTCTTACTTGTGGGACGGCGGCAAGAACTGAAAGTGCCGCGCCGTTCCATCGGCTGGATCATCGCCTTTGGACTGTCTCTGGCATTAGTGACCTACACCTACTTTGTGGCCATTAGCCGTTTACCTATCGCGGTTGCCCTCATCATCCAATTCAGTGCGCCAGCCTGGATGGTTCTTGGCGAATCCCTCTGGTACAGGCGCATTCCTTCGGCCTATGTAATCATTGCCATCGCGCTCACCTTTAGCGGCATTGTCCTCTTAACTGGTATCTGGCACCTCAGTCTCAACGGGCTGGATGGCTTGGGATTGCTCTACGCCAATCTGGCGATGGTAACATACATTGCATATCTGTTACTTGGCCGCAAAGTCGGACGTAATATTCCTGCTCTGACCTCTACAGCCTTCGGGGCCATTGTAGCCGCCATCTTCTGGTTAATTGTGCAACCGCCATGGACTATTCCCGCTAGCACTTGGACACCAACGCACCTCTCGCTGATCTTTCTGATAGGAACCATCGGGATGGCGATCCCTTTTTCCCTTGTCCTTGGCTCGTTACGTCGCATTGATGCGACCCGCGTCGGCATTGTCAGCATGTTAGAACTGGTGGCTGCCGGTATCATTGCCTACTTCTGGCTCGATCAACACCTCGACCTCTGGCAAATTATGGGTTGTCTGCTCGTGCTTGTAGGAGTAACAATTCTACAGTTCGAGAATGCAAAAAGTTGAGCAGGAACTTTCCTATAGCCATTAAATACAATAACACACATTACTAAGGACGTTTAGCTGGTAATTACCCATAAGTCGGCCAGAGATTCTTCGCTGCGCTCAGAATGACAGCCCTTTTGGTTGTCATTCTGAGCGCAGCGAAGAATCTCTCTGCTGGCCGGCCAGAGATTCTTCGCTGCGCTCAGAATGACAATGACCGCGAGAGAGGAGTGGATTTCAGGGTAAGGTTCCTTGACACTCGTGCGGATTATCCATACCATGTGGGTACGCGTAAAATGGTTTCGGTAGCGGCTGTATCCGATCTGGAGCAGCTAGAGGGAGAAACAGGATGAGTATAGCTGATAAGAAAGCGTTGGAACATACTTTGGGGAATATTCATGTACTGGGGATACCTTTTGATGAGAATGAGTCCTTGTACAGGGGGCCAGCACAGGCACCGACGAGCATTCGTGAGGCGATGCACGAGGGATCGATGAATCTGTGGACGGAGAGCGGCATCGATCTGGAAGCAGCAGCGCAATGGCAGGATGATGGAGATATAGAGCTGACTGATGGAGGAGATGCCTTCGCCCACATCGAAGCGGGAGTTGCTGCTGTACTTGAGCGAGGCGGGAGGGTGCTGTCTTTGGGGGGCGATCATTCCATTACCTATCCGATTTTGCGTGCCTATGGGCGGTATTATCCAGCACTGACTATTTTGCATTTGGATGCTCACCCCGATCTTTACGAGGATTTCGAGGGCAATCACTTCTCCCATGCCTGTCCATTTGCGCGTATTATGGAAGAGCAGCTGGTAGCCCGTCTTGTCCAAGTGGGGATACGTACACTCAATCAACAGCAGCGCAAGCAGGCGGAAAGATACGGGGTCGAGGTGATCGAAATGCGCCAATGGTCGCCGCAGCTGCAATTAGCACTGAATGGGCCGCTCTACATTTCACTTGATCTCGATGTGCTCGATCCAGCTTACGCGCCTGGTGTTTCACACCATGAGCCAGGTGGCTTCACGACGCGTGAACTTATCGGTATCCTGCAAGGGGTGACAGTACCAATCGTTGGTGCCGATATCGTCGAACTCAACCCCAAGCGTGACCCGCAGAAGATCACGGCGATCGCGGGGGTGAAACTCTTGAAAGAGCTATTGGCCCTCATGCTGACAAATCGGTAAGTAGGCTGTGGGCAAGGTTACAGGATTGAAACGGCGTTTGCTTGTTCCTTAACCATATCCATACCCGTTCTCCACGTAGAAACACCGCCTGGCTGGTAGACTGATGGCATGGACATATTTTCAGGAAGCGAGCGGGCGAGCCAGAGCTTACAGGCACAAGGACGTAGCAAGCCAGCGTAGGGGCCGATTTATCGGCCCCTACAGAGCATTCGTGAATAGGCTCATCAGTAAACGCATAGGAACTAGAGGAGAGCAGGCAATGACGTTAACCACGAGAAAAGACGCTACCCAGAACATCTTTGATGTCAATACTATCTATGATGTGATGTTTCCCGGCAGTGGTCTATTGGAGAGCAGGGAGCAAATTCGGCGTTTTGAGCTGTTGCGCCTGGCCTTTTTCGCATTGAAGTTGCGCAAGATGGGACAGCGTTTGAGCAGTGAGCAGGTGAAGGTAGAGAGAGCGATGGTACAGCAGGACGACGAGCAGGAGTTTCGGCGCAATCTGTTGCGCCACGTCATTTTTCAACAGGTGCTTACCCTTATTCACTTGGATGCACGCGAACAGGCCTTACAGATTATCGAAGCGTGCCAGAAGTGACAATTGTACACACGAGCGTGTTTATCTGCCGTAGGTAGGGGTGTAGCGATTTTGCCGGGTAACGATATCGCCACTGATATGGACAAGGATGCCTTCCTTTTCCAGGATGCGCCGTAAGTCTTGCAGGTTGGTATCGTTACTGGCAATGACCTGGCGCGGGCCGAGTTTGCGCAGGTTAAAGGCTTGCAGTTTGGGCGATGTGCAGACTTCGTCGGCCACTGCCTCGCTCGATACTTCCAGCAGTAAGACTTGTGAAATGCGCACATCTTTATACAGCTTCACCCAATCTTGCAGGGTATAGGCCACGTTTTGCGGTACCTCTTTTTGGCTGTGCTCCTCCAGGATGTGCAGTATCTGCTCGATATCCAGTCCATTTTCAATGCCGTGCAGGACGGAGGCACGGGTGAGCGTGAGGCGACTGACCATCTCAACCTGGTTAACTTGTGCGAACGGCAAGACACTATATAAGGTTGGCATATCCGGTTGTAGGAGTAACAGTTCAAAGTTGGGTTGCAAGATCAGTACACGATGCCCATTCGATGCAAGGGATACAGAAGATGCAGATGATACGGGTAGCGCAGGTGATGCAGCAGCGTCGGCTTTGGTTTTTTTGTCTTTTTTGGGCGCGACGGATTGCGCCTCTACAGGTTTGGCGGGTTCGAGCGCGGCGGCTCCCAGTTCGGTGAGCATAAAGTAGGTGGGATTGGCTGGTTTTCCTGGGATAGGCGGTAGTTCGCCTTCGTAGCCAAGTGCGACGATGCCCAGTTCGTAGAGTGTGGAGGCGAGCAGACCAACGTAGACCTCGCCTTCGCAGGTATTCCATTTGGCGCGTAGGGCCTGGGTCTTCTGTTTATCGGCGGGACGCATATTATAGCGTGTTGGACGCAGTTCAAAGGGGTCTTTGTCCCAAATGGTTTGCAGCAGACCGGCAGTACTGTACCACTGACCGGGATTGCACTTGCGCAGTTGTTCCAGGATGGAAGGGCGAGAAGGCATGGGATTCCAGTAGTAGGGGTCTGACTGCCGAAAGTGTAGGCCGCGAATATCCAGCCAGCTAAAGCTTTTGATCCAGCATGCTATTAACTGTCGCGTCTGTTCCGCCATGTCCACGCGTGCCCATGTTGCCAGCTGTGGCCCAGGTTCAAAATGGGGTTTCACGCCATCCAGGACGGGCTTGACGAGGCGTAAGATGCCAAGCTCGTGCGCGATATTAAAGATCATCTCAAGGTATTCATTTTCGACATCCATATAGCGCGTGCGCGGCTGACCGTGCAGGAGTGGTTGAATTTTGTTGGCGATGCGCTTGGGGATAGTGCCGGCCTGCGTCGGCTCGATGTTTTGCTGGTAGACCGCGCCTACGATGATAGCCAGATCGTACAAGAGGGGGTTCATCTCGCTGCGGATAGCTTGCGGCGGCGTTGCTAACGGTACAAGACCGACTGACACAAGCTGCGATGGGTCTAGCGTCGTTGCCTGTTTCAGGCTTTCCAGGGTCGTAGCAGGGATAAAAAGTACTCGTTCCTGTTCCGAAAAGGTATCGAAGGCGAGCACATGTGCTTCCAGTTTGTTGAGCATGGTGTAGAGTGTCGTATCATCGCTACCAGTGTGTTGCCTGACCGCCTGCATAGTTGCTTTGCCACCTTGCGCACAGAGCCATTTGAGCAGGTCGCGTAGGGCAGGGTCGAGCTTCTGCAGTATTTCATAGGCACCGGTGGGCTGTAGCAGCTCTTCCTCGATCTGGGCGCGTACCTCCAAACGCGAATAATAGTAGCTTACCTGTGTACCGACGCCGTACAGTGCCGCGACCTTATCCAGCTCATCAGCGGGGTAAGATGCGGTTAAAATCTTGTCCAGCGACATCTGTGAGCGGTCGGACTTGGGCGCGAACATTTCCTTGCCGGCGGTATAGAGGGCATCCATGCTTTCTTCATAGGCATGTAACAACGCGACATCCTCGTAGATGGTGGTCACTTTGCTGGGAGTACGCGCTGCTACTTTTTCACTGCGTATCTTGGTGGTATCTTCCCAGATCAGCACTTTGCGCTTCAGTGCCGCAATTGTCGCGTCGAAACGCTCGACTGGCATTTGTAATTTCTTCAGGGTCGCATCGCGTCGCACACCTGAACGGGCGGCGGTGGTAAGCGTGCGGTATAAGATAGAGCATTCGCCTGGCGAGAGGTATTCCCAGACAAAGCGGGCGGCGATGGGGTCTTTGATACGCTGCTCCAGCAAGGTGATACGATTGCTGTTGGTCAGGCCATCCATGCCCCAGAGATGAAAGATGGGTGCAAGCTCTTGCTCTGAGTACCGCGCTACTGTTTGTTTAAATGATTGCATATTACGACACTTCTCCTGATTTTGCGAGGATGGGTGGGGACGTTGCCCCTCCGCCACATCCCCTCATCCCCCTGTCCCTACACATAGTTGTCATCCGTTAATTGAAGGTTGGCAGACTATTATGGATGGGCCACGGATGCGTTGCCCTTATAGTTCTGGTTGATATTGTTCGAGATAGCGGATAACTTCGCGTGTCAATTGGCTGGGGGTTGATGCGCCGGCGGTGACGGCCACGCGCTTTTTCCCTTTGAGCCATGCCGGGTCGAGTTGTGAAAGGTCTTCGATGCGTACTGCTGGAACGCCTGCTAGCTCCTCGGAGACTTGTACCAGGCGATTGGTATTATTGCTGCGTGGATCGCCTACGACAACGGTCAGATCGGCCCCTTTGGCCTGGGCCACGACGGCTTCCTGGCGTGTCTGCGTGGCGGGGCAAATGTCGATATGGACTTCTGCCTGTGGATAGTGGCTCTTAATATAGTTAATGACGCGTCGTGTATCCCATTGTGAGAGGGTGGTCTGGGTCGAGACGGCCAGTTTTTCCAGTTGTGTGGGCGTGAGGTGCAATGCGTCAACGTCGGTTTCGTCTTCGATCAAGCTGATGTGGCCTGGCACTTCGCCCAGCACGCCTTCGGGTTCGGGATGGCCCTTTTTGCCGATATAGAGTATATAATAGCCTTTGGCGACCAGGTCACGGACGAGGTCATGCGTCACGGTGACATCGGGGCAGGTGGCATCAATACAGTGTAGTCCGCGCTCCCTGGCCTGTTGTTTGACCAAGGGGGAGACGCCATGGGCGGTGAAGATGACGGTACCCTCTGTGACTTGTTGCAGGATGCTGACGCGGTCTGGCCCATCCAGGGTGATGACGCCCAGGTTGGTCAATTCCTCAATGGCGTGGCGATTATGGACAATCTGGCCAATAACATAGATTGGGCGCGGCTCCTTGGGGTTCTTCGCGGTCTGGCGTACTATTTGTAATGCATCAACAACCCCGTAACAATAGCCACGGGGCGAGATTTTAATAACTTCCATGGGTTCCTCAATATATAGACATACAGGTAAAAACAGAAGGATGCGAACATCCTACCCATCATAGTTTACCATAATATGCAAGATGCCGTCAGGATGAGGTAATGCCGACTTTAGCCAGAATGTGTCGCAAGTCCGCGGGCGTGTAGAGGCAGACGGCGGGTAAAAGTCCGGCCAGTTCTTCGACGGAGGAGGATGGTGTCTCAGCCAGGTCAAAGATCAGGAGTGGAGTGCGTCGCCCGATGCAGCCTTTGGCGATGGAGGCTGCGGTGAGGAGTGGTACGGTATGCGTTGGGCTTAGAGCGGGAGCAGGGGCTGGAGCGGGGATGCTGATCAGGAGTTGTATGTGTGGAAGGGTGGAAAAGACATGCGCTGGTGTATCTTCCTGGTAGATGTATTTCATGCCTGCCTGTTGTAGTAATACGCTGTAGGGGTGGCGTTGCTCTGCTGGCCCGATTAGCAGTGCTGAGCGTCCGCGCAGTCCGCCCAGGCAGGCGTCGGCGATAGCGATGATTTCGGTGGTGGCCCTTACCTGTTGATAAGGTGCAGAATATGGCATGTGGTCTTCCCCCTGATGGTAAATGACGTAACTTGCTACGATGAAATTCCTGATATGTCATACTATAGCAAATTTTGTCGATAAAGCATCAGGTAATTACCTTATATTTTGGCAAGCTCTCCAAGATGTTATAATGTGGTATGAACACTCGTTCTTAGGTTGTAGGATGTCTTTTTTGTGTTGGGAGAACTGGGTATGTCAATTCGCCAGCTTGCGCCGGATGTGGCGGCGAAGATTGCCGCGGGCGAGGTCGTGGAACGACCCGCGTCTGTGGTGAAAGAACTGATTGAGAATAGTATTGATGCCGGGGCGACGCAGATTCGCGTTGATTTGACGAACGGGGGGCTGCAACTGATTCGTGTCGTCGATAATGGCTCCGGTATCCCTGCCGAGGAGTTGCCATTGGCACTGGCTCGCCATGCGACCAGCAAGGTGGCGCAGATTGACGATCTGGAGCATATTCGTTCGCTGGGCTTTCGGGGCGAGGCATTGGCGAGTATCGCGGCGGTGGCGGAGGTCACGCTGCTCAGTCGCTATCGTGGTGCAGGACAGGGCGCACAGGTCAGTGCCGCTGATGGGCTTATTTCCGCGGTGAGTGCAGCCGCTTCGCCGGAGGGAACGACGCTGACTGTGCGTAACCTGTTTAGCGCGGTACCGGCCCGCCTCAAGTTTTTGAAGGGTCGCAACACGGAGGTGAGCCACTGTCACCATCTGCTGGAGCAGTACGCACTGGCCTATCCCGAAATTCGCTTTAACGTGTTTAGCGATGGGCGGCAAATCTTTGCTACCCCTGGCGATGGGCAACTGGTCAGCACGCTGGTGGAGGTCTATGGCTTGCAGATTGCTGAGCAGATGGTGCCAATCAGCAGTCTGGATGGCGATGAGCGCGATGATGATCTAGAACGCCCCATTGTTAGCGGCTATACCAGCCAACCGGCCTGTTATAAGAGTACGCGGCAACACATCTCCTTCTTTGTTAATCGGCGTTGGGTACTCAGTCGCATGCTGACCTCGGCTGTCGAGGAGGCGTATCATTCGTTGCTGTTGACCGGAAGGCATCCTATCGCGGTCATCAATATCGCGCTTGATCCCACGCTGCTGGATGTGAACGTTCATCCGGCCAAGACGGAGATTCGCTTCCTGAAAGAGCGGCGTGTCTATGCCGCCGTGCAACGGGCTGTGCGCAAGGGGCTTCTGGTGGAGGCGGCAATGCCTACCTGGGGCGATGGCAACCGGGCAGGGAAGGGCAAGCAAGATATGAGTGAAGAGCAAATTGCCACATCTGAGAGCGATACGCCCGACTTTTCACGCGACAATCCCTGGCTCACCGTCACCGAGGAGGAGACGGGGAGCAAACCACCGCTACTCTCGCGTTTATGGCAAAGCCATGTGAGGCAGCCAACCCCTACCCCCAACCCCAGGGTACCCGCGAGGGGCACCCCTACTATGGACGAAGATGTATCCACCCTCGTGCAACAGCCTACAGGTGACGTGACGCACCCGCTGACGCGGGTGCCGCCGTCCATGGTAGGGGTGCCCCTCGCGGGTACCCTGGACGGGACGGGTACCGTGGGCGGAGCGGGTACCTTGGACGGGGGGCTGGTGGGTATGGGAGGGCGTCGGTTGCCAACGTTGCGGGTGATTGGACAGTTGGCGCAGAGCTATATTGTGACTGAGGGGGCGGATGGCATGTATTTGATTGATCAACATGCCGCGCACGAACGTATTCTTTTGGAGCGTATGGTGGCGGCGTTGCAGGCCAGTACACCTATCTCACAGATATTGTTGACGCCGTTGCAGTTGGAGCTTGCTCCGACAGAGGTGGAAGCGATAGAGGAACAGCTAGCGAGCCTGGAGCGCATTGGCTTTACGTTAGAAATTGGGGATGTGAATATCCTAGCGGTACGGGCGGTACCGAATGTGCTGGTCAAGCAAATGAATGCTCGCTCTATGCATGAACTGCTGGGGGATTTGACCGCGCCCGAACATGCTGGCGAGGGGCATACAGAGACGTGGGAGGAACACGCGCTGGCGAACGTGGCCTGTAAAGCGGCCATCAAGGCCAATTATTTTCTGACGGTCAGCGAGATGCGCGAGATGATCGAACAATTGGAGCATACGAATGCGCCCTATAGCTGTTGTCATGGCCGTCCCACGATGGTACATATGAGCCTACCCACGCTTGAGCATGAATTTGAGAGAAGATAACGTGGTAGCTCATATGGTGGCCTACGTGCTGACTTCTGCCGCCAGTTGGCATAACGAGCAGCCATTGCTCACTTATAGCGTGCCAGCCGAGCTCCAGGATAGTGTGCGCCCCGGTCAATTGGTGGCGATTCCCTATGGTGATCGGCTGGCACAGGGTATCATCTGGCGGATCGCGAACGGGTCGGAGGATGAGGTACACGATGCAGAGGACGAGGGCGAATATAAGCTGCGACCAATCTCTGCTATGCTGGACGTGGAGCCAGTGTTGTTGCCGCATCAACGCGCCCTGGCGGAATGGATAGCGGAATATTATGTGGCACCGCTGGCCCAAACAGCTTTTATGATGCTGCCACCGGGCTTGACACAGCGTTCGCAGGTTGTGCTGCACCTGGCGAAGAGTACCGAGGTTGAGGTCGGCGACGGCTCACAGCCAACCTCGCTGCGGTTACAGGCCTTGATTGGTCTGTTGCTGGCGGATGGGGAATTGGATATTGAGCAGCTTAAGAAGATGTTGGGGGTGAAACGGGCCAGGGAAGTGCTGAAAGAGGCACTCGCGAGCGGTCTGATCGAGCGCGAAGCTCAGTTAACGGCACCGCACGCGAAAAAACGGCGGCGACGGATTGTGCGATTGGTGGCCGAAGGCGAGGCACTGGCAGGGTGGCAGAGGAAAACTGAGGCTCTAGCGCAGCAAAGCTTCACGCCCGTGGCTGTGCCAATGTTGGCTGACAATGTGCGTAAACGGCCTAAGAAGAGTCTGCCAGACCCGTGGGCTCTACCCGTTCCTGTCGCGACGCTTACGTTGACGGCGCAAGATCATGTCGCCCTCCTGGCGCAGAGGCAACTGGCGGCGGTTGGGTTGTTACAGTATGGCAACAACGGCTCTGGCGACAATGCGTATTGGGTACCTGGCAAACTGTGTAAAGCTAGCAAGCTGAGTGCCGCGCAATTGCAGACGTTGGTGAAAGAACATATTGTGGCGATTGAGGATGTGGAGGTGCAGCGCGATCCCTTGCGTGGACGCACTTTTGCGGCGAGCAAAGCGTTACCACTGACGCCTGATCAAAAAAATGCCTTGGAACATATTTTGGGATTGCGGCCCATGCGGGGTGCCATGTCCAGGGGTATTTACGCGAACAGGCCCATCTTGTTGCACGGCGTCACCGGTAGTGGTAAGACGGAGGTGTATCTACAGGCGTTGGAGGCCATTATCGCGGCGGGTAAACGCGGCATTGTGTTGGTGCCGGAGATTGTGTTGACGACGCAGGCTATCGAGCGTTTCGCCAGTCGTTTTCCGGGGCGGGTCGCTATTATTCATGGCGACCTGTACGTGGGGGAGCGTTACGATGAGTGGCGGCGTATTCGCGCTGGTGAGGTGGATGTGGTAATCGGGTCGCGCTCGGCTTTGTTCTCGCCCGTGCCTGAACTGGGCATCATCATCCTGGACGAGGAGCACGAGCCAGCCTATAAACAGGGTGAGCAACGCCCAACCTACCATGCACGCGAGGCTGCTATTACGCTGGGACATATCCTGCAAATTCCGGTTGTGCTGGGCAGTGCGACCCCTTCCGTTGAGACATTCTACCGTGCGGAACAAGAGGAGTACGCGCTGGTAGAGCTGCCGGGGCGCATTGGGGCATCTTTGCCACCTGTAGAGATTATTGACCTGCGCAACGAACTCCATGCCGGTAACACCAGCATCATCAGTCGCCGGTTACAACACGAACTTGAACAGGTATTGAGCATGGGGCAGCAGGCTATTCTCTTTCTCAACAGGCGTGGCGCGGCCAGTTGTGTGCTTTGTCGGGATTGTGGCTATGTCGCTATGTGTGAGCGGTGCGATATACCGCTGACCTATCACTCAACCGAGCGTATCCTGCTCTGCCACTACTGCAACAGCCAGCATAAGGTCTTACATGCCTGTCCACAATGTGGGAGCGCGGGTATACGCTACTTTGGGCTGGGTACCGAGAAGGTGATGGATACTATCCAGCGCGGTTTTCCTACGGCGCGGCTGCTGCGCTGGGATCGCGATACCGCCAGCGATCATCGCGCCCACCGGGCATTGCTTGATCGTTTTGCCAATCGTGAGGCTGACATCATGGTCGGGACGCAGATGATTGCCAAGGGACTTGATCTCCCCGGTGTCACACTGGTCGGCGTCATCTCAGCCGATATCGCCCTCAACTTGCCCGATTTTGCCGCCGCGGAGCGATCCTTTACGCTATTGACTCAGGTGGCAGGGCGGGCGGGACGTGGTGCGGAAGCAGGGCAAGTGATTATCCAGACGTTTAATCCGCAGCACTTTTGTATCGATACGGCTTCGCGTCACGATTACCACGAATTCTACGCAGCCGAGATTGAGGCGCGGCGTCGCTATGGCTATCCGCCCTTCCGCCAATTCGTCAAATTCACCTATAGCCATGAGAATCGCCGCCGCTCACAGAACGAGGCATTCTTATTACGCGAACAGGTGGACGCGTGGATTGAGCGATTGGGGTTAGCCGATACGGACGTGGTGGGACCCGCTCCGGCGTTAATGGAGCGGGTGCGCAACCAGTATCGCTGGCAGATGATTGTGCGTGGCCCCGATCTACATCCGCTCCTACGCGTACTCAATACTCCCGGCTGGGCCGTCGATATTGATCCAGTGAGCACGCTATAGGTAAAGAAAACTATACTCTGACGAATTTTGTTGGTGTTATGCGGATACCCTGTGAATAGTCTTTGGACATGGCTTCCGCTGTCATGCTCATGCTTTTCAATTCGGAGGCGTATTTTTGGGAGTAGGCGGCGACAGTGGTGTTTACATTGGGATCGGTAATGAGTTCCGCCGTACCTTCAACGACGATTACGTCACTGCCATTGTCCGTGTTATCCAGGGCCAGCACGACATGGGGATTTTGCCGCACGTTGCGTACTTTCTGGTTTTTGGGGCGGCTGAAAATCAAGAATTGCTCACCGTCCCAGAGGAACCAGACGGCGACGCTATGTGGACGTCCATCGGCACGAACCGTGTTGAGCCAGACGATCACATCGGAGCGGAGCCGTTGGTCAATGTGGGCATGTTGTGTTTGTGAAAGATCAAGCATAGTGTGTTTCTCCATTTTTCAAGTGAAATATAGGACTTTTCCAACTACAGAGGGTATACAAAGCTGGGCGTGAGATTTATTCCTTCGTCGGAAAGCTATTTTTGATGTGGGACGTAATCTGTAAGACAGCACGCTCTAACGCCTCAATAATTCGCTGTACGTCCTGTTCGGTTGTTGACCAGTTGACAAATGCTGCGCGTATCGCCGGTTTTCCAGCAAAGGAGGTGGGCGTGAGCAACACCTGACCATCGCGTTTGAGCATTTCTAAGAAGCGATCACGTTGATCTGCATCTGTTCCACGTAAAGCAAAGCAAACAATATTGAGGGAAATCGGAGCTAAGAGATCAAAGTACGCGGACTGCTCGATGCTTTGTCCCAACTGCTGTGCGAAAAGACAAGATTGTGTGACCAGTGCTTGATAGCCAGAGCGACCATAGGCCATCAATGTCATCCACGCGGGGAGCGCACGGAAGCGTCGAGAGTTCTCTGGTGTGCGGTGCAACAGGTCTGGACCTACACCGAGATAGGCCGCGACCGCCTTGAAGACCTGTTCCTGCAACGCTATATGGCGGGTAAAGACGATACCCGAGTCATAGGGGACATTCAGCCACTTGTGTCCATCGGTGGTGATCGAATCAGCTGCGTTCAGGCCACGCAGCAGATGAGAGCGGGAGGGATCACAGGCGGCAAAGAGTCCAAAGGCACCATCCACATGCAGCCATGCGCCATAAGTCCGGCACAGTGCAGCCAGAGCCTCCAGATCATCAAAGTCACCCGTATTTACATCTCCAGCACTGCCAATCACGATGGCAGGTTTTCCGCCAAGGGCAGCGAGATGCTGAGCCAGGGCAGCCGGATCAACGGCCTGTCTTTCTGGCAGACAGGATACATATTCCATGGCCTGCCTACCCATTCCCAGAATCGAGAGTGCTTTCAGAATGCTGGCATGGGGTGAGCCGCCAAATACCGGGATGCGCGGCATATTCCATAAGCCCTCTTCTGAAGGATCATGGTCGAGTTGTTGTAAAGCCCATTGGCGTGCGGTGGCCAGGGCAACCAGATTGGCCTGGGTAGCACCAGAAACAAAGGCACCTTCAAAGTCGTCAGAAAGAGCAAAGAGTGTTCGCAACAACCCAAGCGTTTCGCGTTCCACCGTGGTAGCGATGGAATCGCCGTCATTACTGACATTCTGATCGTAGGACGAGACCAGCCAATCTCCTGCTAAGGCAGCCGGGGTACTTCCGCCGGTTACAAACCCTAAGTAGCGCGGGCCAGCTGAGCCTGAAAGCTGGGCTTCATATTTGCGACGAAACAAGGAGAGAGCTTCTTGTGCGCCCAATCCCTCCTCTGGTAATGTATCAGGTGGAAGCGATTCAGGTGTATGACCAGCAGGGCGTTCAGAAATACCGTGCAGAAACTGGAAGGCCGCAGAGTGAGCAGCGTCAAGAATACGTTCTAACTGCTCACGATCCTGATGGAAACGCATGTTGTTCTACCTTTCTCTTGTTTATGCCGACCACTTTCCCTTTCCATTATAAAAGAGAGTGGAATGAAAGGGTAGAGCCAATTTAAGTGCTATCTGCTCTTTCTTGCATCCCAATATATTTACAGCTGTAGTAATAGGCACGATCAATCGGCCACTACAGTTCGCTGGTGCGGGGTACGAGGTGGATGTCGATGTGGGTACTGAGGCGCAGGACGCGATTGATGATTGAGCCACGGATCAGTTCTTCCCAATGGCTGCGTGCGGGCTGGCCCAGCACAAGCTGTGTCACTTGATGTTCGCAGGCGACCTCGACCAGCTTTTTGGCAATATCATGGCTGCTAGTGCGGATGACCTCGGCTCCCAGGTCTTCAGCGAACACAGCATGCTCTTCCAGGCGGCGTTGTGCGGCTACGCGATACTTCTGGGCCTCTTTGCCATATTTGATGAAGCCGATGAGCTTGCTGGTGAAGGCGAGGTAGCCTTCCGGCTGGATAGAGACGGCGATCAGGTCGGCATGCAGACCGTGGGCCAGTCGCCACGCGTCGCGCAGCACCTGGCGCGTATGCGGACGGTGATCGAAGCCGACCAGGACGCGTTCACTGGCGGGCCATAGTTGACTGATGCTGTGATCGACCATATACTCTTGCAGTTGCGACTCTGTCTTTTCCGCAGTACGGCGCAAGGCCAGCTCGCGCAGGGCTGTCAGGTTGCCTTCGCGGAAGAAATTGTTGAGAGCAGCTTCGATGCGTTCAGGGGGATAGATATTGCCGTGCTTCATGCGTTGACGGAGGGCATGGGGCGAGATATCAATGAGTTCCACCTCGTCGGCCTGATCGAGGATACGGTCGGGCAGCGTTTCGCGCACGCGTATACCAGTGATACTGGCTACCAGGTCATTGAGGCTTTCCAGGTGCTGGATATTGAGCGTGGTGACGACATCGATGCCCGCGGCAAGCAGGTCCTCAACGTCCTGATAGCGTTTAGGATGTTGCGAGCCAGGGGCATTTGTGTGCGCGAGTTCATCGACCAGCACCACTTTGGGGTGACGGGCAATGATGCTCGCGGTGTCCATCTCCTCAAGCGTGACGCCCCGATAGGTGATTTGCTTGCGCGGCATGACTTCGAGATCGCCCAGTTGCGCCTGCGTCTGAGGGCGATTGTGCGTCTCCAAATAGCCCACCAGGACGACGGTTCCGCGGCCTTCGCGGCGATGCCCCTCGTTGAGCATGGCATACGTTTTGCCAGAGCCAGCCACCGCGCCCAGGTAGACACGCAGCCTGCCCCGCTTGCGCCGGTGACTGTCAAGATGCACGGCAGGTGTTGCTGCGGGGGACGCGGATGTTGCCGCGTCCCCATCGTCATCCTGCAAGCTATAACGTCTGAGGAGCTCCTCTGGATCGGGGCGTCCCTCTTCGCGTTGCTGTTCGTCGGGTGGTTGCTTCGCCATCATACCTCTATTTTACAGCATCGAGTGCCAGGTTCAAATCGAGGACGCTGACGTAGGGTTCACCAAAGATCCACAGAAAGCGTCCCTGCTCGTGCTGCGTGACCAGCTGCGTGACGGTATTCTGACTGAGGCCACGTATCTGGGCAATGCGCGGCACCTGGTAGAGGGCGGCGGCAATGGTGATATCAGGATCAAGTCCAGAGGCGGAGGTCGTGACCAGGTCAACCGGCACCGGGCCAGCGGGCGCGTTGGGATTCTCTTTCTTGAGGGCGGCAACGCGCTGCTGCACGGTAGTGATGAGGGTTGCGTTGGTCGGCCCCAGGTTGGAGGCAGTCGAGTTATCGGCAGAATACGGCGCGGACTTACCAGTTGCCGCGCTCAGCGTTGCCGAAGGGCGACCGTGGAAGTACTGGGAGGATGTCCAGTACTGGCCGATGAGATCGGAGCCGACCAGCTTCCCGTTGACGTAGTGCAGACTGCCGTTGGCCTGATATGGGAACACGAGTTGGGCCAAACCGGTGACAACGCCAGGATAGATGAAGCCGGTGAGTACGGTCAGGAGCAAGGTGAGTACCAGTGCTGGGCGTATGTATTTGTGCAAAAATGTTTTCATTTTGGGTTTTTCCTTTTAAATCCGTTGAATCGCTGTTCAAAGGGTCAGGTGCAGGACTTGCAGGATCAGGTCGATGGCTTTGATGCCGAAGAATGGGACGATGATGCCACCGAGGCCATAGACCAACAGATTCCAGCGTAAGAGCGCACCCGCGCCGATGGGGCGGTATTTTACGCCGCGCAATGCCAGCGGGATCAGGACAACGATAATCAGGGCGTTGAAAATCACGGCTGAGAGCACGGCACTGTGGGGCGTCGCTAACTGCATGATGTTGAGGGCATTCAACTGCGGATACGTCACAGAGAAAGCTGCCGGGATGATCGCGAAGTACTTGGCGACATCGTTGGCGATACTAAAGGTGGTCAGTGCGCCACGCGTGATGAGCAGTTGCTTGCCGACCTCGACGACTTCGATCAATTTTGTTGGGTTGGAGTCAAGATCAACCATGTTGGCGGCTTCTTTGGCTGCCTGGGTGCCAGTGTTCATTGCCACGCCGACATCGGCCTGGGCGAGGGCGGGGGCATCGTTGGTGCCATCGCCGGTCATTGCCACCATACGCCCACCGCTCTGTTGCTCGCGGATGAGCTTCATCTTCGTCTCAGGGGTTGCCTGAGCCAGGAAGTCATCAACGCCCGCTTCTTTGGCGATGGCGGCAGCGGTGAGCGGATTGTCACCGGTAATCATGATCGTGCGAATGCCCATGCGTCGTAACTGATCGAAGCGTGCGCGCATACCGCCTTTGACGATATCTTTGAGTTCGATGACGCCCAGCACCCGCGCTTTTTCTGCTGTGCCGTTGGAGCCAGTTTGCGTTTCCGCGACAACCAGGGGCGTACTGCCAGCACTGGCGATGCTACTGACGATGCTTTGCAGTTCGTCGCTGCTCGTTCCGCCGTGTTCCGCGACATAGGCAGCAATCGAGTCGCCAGCTCCTTTGCGTATCGTTTGATGAACCTGGGTAGTATCGGAGCCATTCAGATCGACGCCACTCATGCGCGTCATGGCCGAGAAAGGAATGAAGGTGGCGGAAGTATCCACCTGATCGGACAAGCCATAACGCTCTTGCGCCAGAGCCACAATCGAACGCCCCTCCGGCGTTTCATCCGAGAGACTGGAGAGCATGGCCGCGAGGGCCAGGTCGCGCTCCTCTACGCCCGAAAGTGGCACGAAACGGCTTGCCTGGCGGTTGCCGAGGGTGATCGTGCCGGTCTTGTCCAGTAAGAGGACATCCACATCACCCGCCGCCTCGACCGCACGTCCGCTCATGGCGAGCACATTGCGCTGCACCATGCGATCCATGCCCGCGATACCGATGGCTGAGAGGAGGCCACCAATGGTGGTCGGGATCAAACACACCAGGAGGGCGATCAGAGTAGTGACGGATACTGCTGCCCCTGAGTAGATGGCAAAGGGTTCGAGGGAGACCACGACCAGGACGAAGATGATGGTCAAGCTGGCGATCAGGATGTTCAGCGCAATCTCATTGGGGGTCTTCTGCCGCTTTGCGCCCTCGACCAACGCGATCATACGATCAAGGAAGGTCTCGCCGGGGTTGGCGGTAATTTGCACGACGATCCAATCAGAGAGGACGCGTGTTCCTCCGGTCACGGCACTGCGGTCGCCGCCGCTTTCGCGAATGACGGGGGCAGACTCTCCGGTGATGGCGGACTCGTCAACCGAGGCTACACCTTCCACCACCTCGCCATCGCCGGCAATAACATCTCCAGCTTCGACCAGTACCAGGTCGCCCTTGCGCAATGCAGGGGCGGCGACTTCCTGGGTCGGTCCAAAGCGATCATGGCTGCTCAGTCGTTTGGCGAGGGTTGTTGAGCGTGCTTTACGCAGTGTATCGGCCTGCGCTTTGCCGCGCCCTTCAGCCATGGCCTCGGCGAAGTTGGCGAAGAGGATGGTGAACCAGAGCCAGATCGCCACCGCTAGCACAAAGATCGTCTCCGCGATGAGCTGGTCATGCGTAAAGGAGCGGGTCGGTACAGTAAAGAGCAGGCGCACAAACTCGATGGTGGTAATTACGCTGCCAATTTCGACGACAAACATAACAGGGTTCTTGATCTGCACACGCGGGTCAAGCTTCTTAAAGGAGTCCGGGATCGCCCGACGAAAAATTGTCGGGTCGAAGATGGAGATTTCTCCTTTGCGGCGTGTCTTCCATTGTTTGACGGCTGGCTGGACTGATCCAGTAGCAGGTTTCATATCCGTTTGCATCTTAGAAAGTCCTCCCCGCTTGCATCAACAAGTGCTCAACAATAGGCCCCAGGGAATACGCCGGAAAGTAGGTGAGGGCACCCACGATGAGGATCACGCCAATCATCAGTGCCACGAAAAGCGGCCCCGTGGTGGGAAAGGTACCCAATCCCGCGGGTACGACCCGTTTCTTGACCAACGAGCCGCCAAAGGCCAGCAGTGGGATGATTTCGGCGAAGCGACCGATGAGCATGGCAAAGCCCAACGTCCAATTGTAAAAGGGCGTGTTGCCATTGAGACCCGCGAAGGCGGAGCCGTTGTTGCCGTTGGCCGAGGTGAAGGCGTACAGGATGTCCGTTAGCCCATGTGGACCAACGTTGCCAGCACCCGTAGTGAGGCCGGAGAGGCCCGCGGGTAGCACCGTAGCGAACGCGGAAAAGCCCAGGATCACCAGGGGCGAGACCAGCAGCGCGAGCACCGCCATCATGATCTCCTTGCGTTCGATCTTCTTGCCCAGGTACTCTGGCGTGCGACCCACCATTAGACCCGCAATGAAGACGGCAATGATGGCGAACATCAGCATGCTATAGAGTCCCGCGCCGACGCCTCCAAAGATGATCTCCCCCAATGCGATGTTGCTGATGAGCACCAGTCCACCAATGGGAGTGTAGCTATCGTGGAAGCTCATGACGGTACCCGTCGAGGTGGCGGTCGTGGTCTCTTCCTGGATAGCAGAGACGGTGATGCCGAAGCGCACATCCTTGCCTTCCATATTGCCGCCAGCTTGTGTGCTACTCACAACCTGATTGGCACCAACTTTCGTCAGCAAGGGATTGCCGGTTTGCTCGGCAGGGATAATAATCGCCAAGCCAATGACGAAAAGGATGGCTGAAACAATCCACAGCCCCCAGCCCTGGCGTGTGTTGCCGACCATCTTGCCGAACATGTAGAACAGCCCCGCGCCCAGCGAGATTTCACAGAGCATAATCAACAGGGCGGTGAAGGCATTGGGATTCTCAAAGGGATGGGCCGCGTTGACGTTAAAGAAACCGCCGCCATTGGTACCCAGGTCTTTGATGACTTCCATCGAAGCCACCGGCCCCTGGGCGATGAGCTGCGTCTGCCCATCGAGGGTATGCACGACGGTGTAGGGATTGAAGTTCTGGATCATGCCTTGCGAGACGAAGACGAGCGCACCAACCAGGCAGATGGGCAGCAGGATGTAGAGCGTGCCACGGACGAGATCAACCCAGAAGTTACCCAGGTGCTGTGCGCTGCGGCGGGCGAGTCCGCGTACCAGTGCCACCGCCAGTGCGATGCCAGCGGCGGCGGAAACAAACTGGTGAAAGGCCAGACCCGCCATCTGGGTCAGATAGCTCATGGTTTGCTCACCGGCGTAGTTCTGCCAGTTGGTGTTGGTGGTGAAACTGGCGGCGGTGTTGAAGGCCAGTTGTGGCTCGACGTTGGGCAGGTTCTGTGGGTTGAATAACGGCCCATGCCATTGCTGGGTGCGCTCGAGCAGGTATAACAGCAGCATCCCCACGAGGCTGAAGACCAGCATGGAGATGACGTAGCCTGTCCACTTCTGCTCCTCTTCAGGGTTGATGCCAGAAAGCTTATAAAAGAGCCGTTCAACGGGGGCGAAGACGGGCGAGAGCCAGGTGCGGTCTCCCGCGAAAACGCGGGTCATATACAGGCCGATGGGTTTGGTGAGCAACAGCACGATGAGCAGGAAGAGCAGCACCTGCACGACACTATTGAGCGTTACAGGCATAAAGATACCCTCACTTTTTTAGAATGAATACAAGAATGCATACACATTAAAATTTCTCAGGCGCGAGCAGCGCGATAAACAGGTAAACGATGATAGCCAGCGTCACAATGCCAACCAGGATATATTCAAGCGGCGAATTCATCGCAGCCTCCTTCTTTTTCTATAGGTGTTTATAGTTTTTCACAGCCGATCGTGAAGGCGATGAACGCCAGGAACGATACGAGTATCACCACTACGATAAGCACATCAAGCATGTAATTCCTCCTCATTGAACTGTGGGTTCGCGGAATCTGTAGTATCGTCAACGCTAAAGAGCGTGGTGCCATTTCTGCGGTCGGCTGCCTCCGCTGCCATGCGCAGGAGGGCCTCCATTGGAAACGGTTTGGGCAAGTACGCCAACGGGCAAAACTCCAGCAGGCGGCGTGGACTGACACGGACGGCGGAAAGGACTACGACAGGGAGTCGCTGGGCCTCGCTATTGATCTCCCGTGGCAGTAGCCAGCCCTCGCGTTGTGCGACACGCAGGATATCCCAGCCTGTTTGGTCAGGAAGGTTGATATCCAGCACGATGAGATCGAACGTCGCGGATTTTAGATGAGACAGCGCGGTTGCGGCGTCGCCCGCGAGATAGACCTCGTGCTCGCGTGCTTGCAGGTTGCGCTTGATCAGATCGCGCAGCACCTCGTCGTCTTCGACCAGTAATATTCGTGCGCCTGGCATGTGGGTTGGTTCCTTTCTGCTTTCTCCCTTTGAGTGTAGTACAGGATTGCTCAATGTGCGTTCTGGATTGTGTGGTTTCAGCACAGGATGTTCTCATGGGTTTGGCAAAAATGCTCAAGAAATGCTCAGGAAGCTTTCCTTAACAGGCTCGTTTAGTGGAACCTTGCGGGACATGGTATCCTATAACTCTGAGGAATATGCTATAGCTTACTGAATGCAGGAGAATACAGGGCGGCACTATGCCAGATCAATCATCACTGTTTGGGTCGGACGAGAGGCCAGCGGCAACAAAAAAGACGGTATCCGCGCAGGCAGACTCTTCCCAATTTGCAGGGGAGCCGTTGGCGGCACGAATGCGCCCACGAACCTTGGATGAGATTGTTGGGCAGGAGCATCTGCTGGCTCCGGGACGGTTACTGCGGCGCAATATCGAGGGCGACCATATTACTTCGATGATTCTGTGGGGGCCACCGGGCAGTGGCAAAACCACGCTGGCCGAGGTCATTGCGCGTCAGACTAATGCACGTTTTGTGACCCTCAGTGCTGTCTCGGCTGGGGTCGCCGATCTGCGTAAAGTGATGGACGAGGCATTGAAGTTGCGCCAATTCTCCAAACAGCGCACGATCTTATTTATTGACGAGATACATCGCTTCAATAAAGCGCAGCAAGACGCCGTGCTACCGCAAGTGGAGCGCGGCGTGGTGACGCTGATTGGAGCCACGACCGAGAATCCCAGTTTTGAGGTGAACGCCGCTCTGCTGTCACGTAGTCGCGTCTTTACCCTCAAGGGCCTCAGCGAAGAACACATCCTCACGATACTGCGGCGTGCGCTAGCCGACACCGAACGCGGATTGGGCCAGGCCCATATCACGGTAGAGGACGCCGCGCTGGAGCAAATAGCGATCTTTGCCAATGGCGATGCGCGTACCGCCCTCAATGTGCTGGAACTAGCGGCTCAAGGGAGCGAAAAGAGCGGGGATAGCGGGAGTAGTGAGGCAACGACAGGCGGCAACGCGGCCAACCATATTACGCTTTCTTTAATTGAGGAGGTAATGCAGCATCGCGCCTTGCTGTATGATAAGGGCGGCGATCAGCATTTTGATACGATCTCCGCGCTGCACAAAGCTTTACGCGGCTCTGATCCCGATGCCAGCTTATATTGGTTGGGACGCATGATTGAGGCTGGCGAAGACCCGCTGTACATTGTACGCCGCCTCATTCGTTTCGCCTCCGAGGATGTTGGTATGGCTGACCCTCAGGCACTGCTGGTCTGTGTCGCGGCACAACAGGCGGTGCATTTTGTGGGATTGCCGGAGGCCAATCTTGCCTTAGCACAGGCAGTTGTCCACCTGGCCACTGCTCCTAAAAGCAACGCTCTCACCGAGGCATATGGCCGTGTGCAGGCAGATGTGCAGAATACGCGCAACGAGCCCGTACCGTTGCAGATTCGCAACGCTCCCACTCAGTTGATGAAAGACATGGACTACGGCAAGGATTACAAGTACGCCCACGACTACTATAAAGACATGCAGATCGAAGACCCTGAAAGGCCGCCCAGCATGCGATTGCAGGAGTATTTGCCTGAGAGCCTAAAGGGACGGAAATATTACGAGCCGGGACAGCAGGGGAAGGAGGCGGGGATTAAGAAGTGGTTGGAGAAGAGGAGGGGGGAGGAGTAAAGGGGGTGGGTTTTTGTTGGCTAAGTGATCATGAAGCTGCAAAATGCATGGTGGTGTATGCAAAAGTGATTGAGTAGCTCAATGGAAGGTCATATCGGTAAGCTTATAGAGCGTTCGGCTAGTCAATGAGTTGGCGCAAGCGATGAAGATGGAAGATTGGATGAGTGAGACGATAGAAAGAACTGAAAGAGGTGGTAATACATGAAGAAAAGACAGGTCATAAGGATATGAGTGAAGAAAATTATAAGGTACGTACTCCTTGGTTTCGTACTTATTCAGAGGTTCGAATGCTGCTTACGCTTTTACAAGGGGTATCTAGAGCAGCAGTGAAAAGTATGGCCTCAGCTATCGAGGCACAAATGGGTACACCGCAGAACCCTGTTGATTGGTCTGAGCCTGATACTTGGATTGCTGAGCGTCTACAAGGCAATGATGCCAAGCTCGCTCAACATATTTGGCAAGGCAGTCATAACTCTGTCAGTCCGCGCTATATTGCAGGTGCTCTCTTCCTCATGCGTATTTATGATTTACTTATCCCTGACATAGAAGATATTTATAGCATTTCAGAACGAGGACGACTGTTTTTAGAGAATGATCCCCAAACAGTTCGCGAGATTGATGAAACAGAAGGAATTCTGCAACTGCTGACTATTCTAGCAACGAAAATCCAAGCCAAACGCAGTGATCTCTTACCAGAGTGGGGAGAATTTCTCCATGCACATTCAAAGTTTGGAACAGAACTCACCATAAAAGATAGCCTTCGGCGTCGAATTGTGAATGTCGTTGAACGAGGCCTTGTCCTTCGTATCGGAAACTCGTATAAGATCAGTCCAGAAGGCCTCTCATACATCACCAGTGGTACAAGCCAAAGTGCCAAGATCACTCTCCAAGAAGTGAATCCAAGACGGGAGGTCATGCTTGCAGTGGAAGCATTTAATACCAAAAAAAAGAAAGAACTTCGGGAGCAATTAAAAACGATGCATCCCTATCGTTTTGAACACCTTGTCTGTGATTTATTAGAAGCGATGGGATATGAAGACGTGACAGTTACAAAGGCTAGTGGTGATTATGGAGTTGATGTTGTAGCAACAGTGCAATTTGGTATTACAACGATTACAGAGGTCATCCAAGTCAAACGACGTCAGGATAGTATCAATAGACCAATTTTAGATCAGTTGCGCGGCGCATTGCCTTATTATAAAGCACTTCGCGGCACCATCATTACATTAGGGACGTTTAGTTCAGGCTGTGTTAAAGCAGCCTTGTTTGTTGGTGCTGCTCCGATAGGTTTGATTGATGGAGATAAGCTCCTCGACCTACTAATAAAATATGAAATCGGTATGAAAAATCGTCCTCTTAACCTCTACGATATTGATGAGGAGTACTTGCGAACAACCGTTGAATCGCATGAGGAAGAAATTTCTTTACAAGAAGAATTGGAATGAATAGAAGCTATAAAATACTCACAGTCGTCGCGGCAAGGAAGCCCCCAGCTTTCAAGCGGGGGATGAATTGCTGCTTCTGATCGGGGCGTGATGGGTGGGGTACATCCGCCTACCACGCCTGTTGACGCTTGACTTTGATGCATGGCTATGCTATACTCCTTGTGTGCTAAGGAACTTCGGCTGACCGTGCCGAAGAGAGACAGTTCGCACACGCCCGCCTCAGCTTTATGGGGTTCTTGCATTGCTACGCAAGGTAAAACAGTACATCTGAAAACGCTGCTTATCCGGCAAGACTGGGTAAGTACGGGCTACTTGTCAGATAGCCCAGAGCCAGCAATGGTTCGGATGTGTCGTTCGATGAAGCCAAAGCGGGAAGGTCTCCGATCTCGAGTTGCGGTGGAGGGCAGACACAAGCCCTCGTCATTTATGCGAGGGTATCTGACTGCCATTCTAACCATTGTTGGAGAACATTTGCTAAATCTCCAGAAGAAGACTTAATTGCATATAGCGTAAAGTTTTTTATTACATTCCGCTGTCGTACAGCTATGGCTTCATTGTATTGCTCAGACCCACTTACCTCTTCCGCACTCTGCCATAAATCATGGTCCTGAATGGGGTTCTCAATCTTTAGGGGAATTTGCTTCGTGACAAAATCTCCCATAGGTTCGAGTCCTTTGGCAAAGCGACGAAGTGTCGTTGCAATTGCTTCGGTGCTATTATCAATTCCTATCCATCTTCGATTTAACTGCGAAGCAACAGCTAACGTGGTTCCTGAACCAGAAAAGCAATCAAGCACTAAATCACCTGGGTTAGATGAGGCTTCAATAATGCGAGCAAGCAACGCTGGATTTTTTTCAGTAGGATAACCAGTAATTTCTATATTTTGATTATGTGCGTCACGAAACTCTAGCCAAATATCTTGAATAGGAACTCCGCTGCTGGCATCGAAATATATTTTCCTGCGGGGATTACCATTAGGAGACCAATATATTTCACCTCTTGCATCCATCTCATCCAAAGTTTGTGGCCGAAATTGCCAATGCTTTCCAGGCGGAGGAAGCTTTCCCCGCCATGGCTTCCCTGTTTCACCATTTCGTACACCAGGAGCATGAACAGGTACCTTTTTATAGCGACGGCCTGTTTCCTTTTCTATATATTCATATTCTCTATCAGCATGTTCTTTTGTCCATGTATCAACAGGACGATTCCAAACATACGTATCGGATTTTGTGTAAAAAAGGATGTAATCAGTGATATTTCCGTACGTTTTACGCGTGTAATTTTTAGGATTGCATTTCTTCCGCGTAATCCAGTTGCGAAAGTTTCCTCGACCAAAAATTTCATCCATAATGACTTTGATATGAAACGCCATATTTTCATCAAGGTGAATATAGATTGCCCCATCCTTTGCAAGGAGTTCTCGAAGAAGTATAAGCCTTTCTCGTAGAAATTCTATGTAGTGAGCACCTACCATCAAATCCCGATATGCGTCACCTTGCGCACGCGACTGGAAAATACTATTTGTTGCAAAGGGAGGGTCAATATAGATAAGTTGTACTTTGCCTTTGATCGAAGGCTCTTCCAAGAGAGAAGCTAAGATAGGAAGATTATCCCCATAATATAGACGATTTGTGCTTTCACTCTCTTGATCTACTGTTCCCTGCCACAAGGATTGTACTGGAACTGGTTCAGTTTGCAGTATGCAATATTCCGAGCGTTTCCCTTCGTAGGCAAGATGCATATCAAGCGATGTTTCGGAGATGCTTGATTGAGGAGCATGATTTTCCTTCCCATTCCATTTAGTCTTTGATGTACCTGTAGCCAATGTTATCCATCCATCCTTTCAGGAACAGAGTTTAGGAGCGAAGCCAATCAAGTGTGAGACGTTCAGGAACCATACGAAGTGTTAGAACCATGATTTTACCAGGCCAGCTTTGCTCTAGCTTTGCATAATCATCCCACATGGTACCAAGTAAAAGCCCAGGACCATCATTCAGAAATATAACCTTCGTTTTTAGATTATTTGCTTGTGCAAACGTCAGAATTTCATCAGCACAATTACGATACCCACCTATTCTATCATCTTCTTGTCCGCCTCCACGATCTGAGTCATAGCGTGCTAATCCTACGGCTAAGACAACATCTTCATTAGAGAGTGCAGGATCATTGTATATTATAAAATCCATCGGGCGCTTTGGATTAGGGTAGTCTTGAAAGACTTTCCCTAAACGGATATCTGGACCAGCTCCTTTAGGACCATCTAAACGTAGATCTGTAAATCGCAAATGGAAAAGGTCAAAGAATTGCTCAGTTAGATCATAGCCCTTTTTTCCACGGTCTTTATGTTCCCAAAGGATAGCAGACAATGTTTCATCAGGTAGAGGACGGGACATAAAAGCTCTTTGGACATCCTGGATGGGCCTGAACTTTGCTCCGAAGTGTTTTACAATATTCTCCGCTTGCTTTTTTACTTTAAGCATCTCAACTGATGTTACTGGACTAACATACTTGTGGAAGACACGCCAAAGCTGTTGGCGCATTGCTCTATCGGCGACAGCTTGAATATCCCAAAAAAGCTGCTCCGCTTCCGAAAATGAGCCGGTGACAGGGGTGAAGTTCATGCTTATATGAGTTGGGGTTGACGGAAAATTGGGAGACGCCAAAGGTCTGATTCACATTCTCACCCATCCAGGTGCGGAAGTAGTTGATTTTCGGAATCACAAAATCACTGGACACTGACATAATGGTCAGGGCTTCTCACAAGTTGCACAAAGCAGGAGCCCCTGTCTACACTCTGGTCGAACCATCTTCACCCCTTGCTTGCTCCCTCAAACTATGCTATACTCTTCCTAAGGCACCGCAAGGCACCCCTTGTTTGAACCCGTCGCACCCGCCGAGGTTTCTCCCTCCCTCCTACCATCATTCCCTGACCGTTCAACCACCAAAAAAGACGTGTCCCAAGTGTCCCGAAGTCGCAAATGTCCTCAGCATCACAAGTTCTCATCTCAGCCACCAAAAAAGGAGTGTCCCAAGTGTCCCGAAGTCGCAAATGTCCCGAAGTCGCAAATGTCCTCAGCATCACAAGTTCTCATCGTCACAACAGTCACAGCAGTCACAACGTGTCCCGAAGTCGCAAATGTCCCAAGCAGGAGAACCTTGTCACCTCAAGCGGTAACAAAGACTTGTGAGAAACCCTGAACACATGGTGAGTAAACCTTGACAACTTCATTCCCTGATCTGTATGCTTCTGTAAGCAACACATTCACTATTCTCTCCACTAGCACATTAGTAAGGACCTCTATGATATGCAAAAAATAGCCGTTACAGGGTGCGCCAGTCGCTTTGCAAGAGTGCTTTTACCACTGCTGGAAGCAGACCCGAACATCGAGCAGATCATTGGTATTGACCTTGTGCCACCCCTTGGCACCCACAGCAAATTGGTGTTCCACCAGCAGGATATTCGCGATCCCGGCATAAAAGAGACGCTTGCTGGCTGTGATACGCTATTACATCTGGCATTTATTGTGGGACGCCCCTACAGCATGCCTCTCGCTGAGGCAGCCAGTATCAATCTGGGAGGGACGTGGAATACATGCAAGGCTGCGGCAGAGGCAGGAGTACGTAAGCTTGTGATCAGTAGCTCTGTTGCCGCCTATAGTACATTACCTGATAACCCTGAGCCAGTTGTTGAAGACACCCCTCTGCGTGGACTCTACACCAGTTTTTACTATAACCAGCACAAACATGCCAACGAAATCTGGTTAGACGGGTTACAGCTCGCTTTTCCTCAACTGATCATCTCGCGTGCTCGACCATGCATCGTTTTCGGACCCAATCAATCAGCGGCAACATCCTACATTCAGCCCAACAAAACGCACTTCACATCGCCGGGCGCACGCAAGATTCGCTTGCAACTTGTGTATGAAGATGACCTTGCAGCCGCTTTTTACGCCATGCTGCAGCATGATCTGCCAGGTGCCTATAACGTCGTAGGAGATGAGCCAGATTCTCTGCCAAATATTGCTGCTGCCGCAGGCTTACAGGTCATTGAGATCCCAGACGAAATGCTGGTGCAAGCTGCTATTACAGCATGGGAAGAGGGCAAAAGCGCATTCGGCCCTGAATGGCTAGGTGAGGGCACACTCATCTGTTCCAATGCAAAACTGAATGCCACTGGAACATGGATGCCTCGCTATACGACCACACAAGCCTTCGCTGCTACCGTTAAAGCTCTAGCATGATTTTATATGATCCACTATTAGGAGACAACACATGCATCTTCGTGGCATTGGATATGCTTTCGCGGCCTCTCTTATGTTTGGGCTGGGGGCGGTGCTGGCAAAGCTATTGAGTGGGGAGATTGATGCCACGGTTGTCGCATTTGTAGACCTCGCTGTTGGTGGGTTATTAGTGGCAGGGATTGTGGTGTACATGGGCCAGCCGCTCTTCAAGGTGTTGCCAACACTCACGCGAAGGGAATGGGGCGATCTCATTCTGCTCTCATTACCTGGCACAGCCTTGCCCCTCATTTTGATTGTGGCTGGCTTTGCTCGCACTAGCGCACTGCAAGGAGGATTTCTCCTGCAACTCAATGGCGTGGCCGCGCTGATCTTCGCGGCACTCCTGCTTAAAGAGCGCATTCGTTTGAAACAGAGCATAGGGATGGTATTGTTGCTGCTTGGTAGTCTACTGGTGGTTTTCAAGGGCAGCTCAGGAGCGGACATCCTGTCAGAGGGACAGATAATGGGCAGTGCTGGATTGGGCGATTTGATGATCCTGATTGGTGCGGTGGGCATAGGTTTTGGCCTTATTCCGGCCAAACGCCTCGCGCCACGCGTCGATACCTTGCCTTTGACCGCTTTACGTCTCCTGCTGGGGGCAGTCACCCTCTTGCCAGTTGTGGTGTTCCAACTCATCGTCGCGGGTCACACACTGCTCTGGCAACCCTCTCTCATCACGTTGTTGTTGGTGCTTCCCACGTATATTCTCACCAACTTTTGTCTCGGCTACCTCAGCCAGCAAGAGGGATTGCGTCTGCTCAAAGCGTGGGAAATGGGAGCGATCACGCAAACGGTGCCACTCTTTTCCACGACGTTTGCCTTGCTTTTGCTACACGATACGATGACGCTGCTCCAAGTTGGCGGCGGACTATTGGCCTTGCTGGGCGGGATTGTTGTTTCGCTGAGCAATCCGGCACCTTTGCCAGTCCAGGCTGAAGAAGCACTGGTTTTCAAGGATAGGGATGAATAGCCTGGCATTATCTATTCTCTTAGGCAAGGTTCAAATGAACTTGACCGTTCCTCATCAACAGAGCGGTGCCGCCCTGTCATGCTGAGCGCAGCGAAGCATCTCGGTCCCCAGCGAGACAGATGCTTCGCTGCGCTCAGCATGACACTGTGCGAGTGCTCAAACCGTCAAGACCTTTTCTTCAGGCTTGAACCTTGCCTTAGCGACGCATCGCTCGCTGCCAGGCTTGTTCTTGCATCATGCGTTGTCTACGTCTTCTCCGGTTCCAGAGGGAAACAGCACCTACCAGGACTCCAATGAGCAAGAGCGTACTTGCCCACCATGCCACGGGGTCTCCCAGTAGATTGCTCAGGGGTATATGCACGGGAACGAGGAGGATCAAGAGCACGAGGACAGCAAGGAGAAACGCATAGCATCCCCAACTTTTCAGTCCTCCTGCCTCAATAATCCTCGCATCTGCCTCCTGGTTACGCGGTTCATAATGCATGATGCCACTCTTTCAAAAAGCGTTATCAAACGGCAGGTCTTCCAACAAATCAAAATCTATTGATTGTTCACAGAGGCGGTCTAATTCCTCGACTACGGCAAGGTGGGCAGGATGTGGATGGTGTGCTGCCAGATGCGCCTCATCCACAAAGTGCATGATGATGCCATAGGTGTAGCCTTGATGGTAGATGCTGCGATTTTTCCCTGCCGAGATTGCCACAATCCCTGGGATAGTGTCTTGCAATGCCTGTGCATGCTGCAAGAGGGCTACTATCTCTTCCTCAGAGGTTTCGGGCTTTGGTTGCAGCAATACTACGTGAGTTATCATACTCTTCCATTACCTTTAGGTCAACAGTTTTGCAATGCTCGTGACCTGGTCGCTACTCAAAGCGGTGCCGGTGATGCTCATGCCAATGCCATGTTCTGTCCAGGAGAGGGTTGTTGTGCCATTGGCGATGGTAAGCGTCGCGGTAGTGCCGCGCAAGCTGACCTTTTGTCCACCGGTGGTAGGTAAATTCGCGAGGGATTTGCCTTCGGCGATAGTAAATGCCGTGCTACCCTTGCTGTAGTTGAGGGTGAAAATCTGGCTTCCTGGTGCGCCGAGTGCGTTCACATTGCCCAACACATAGTCAGTTTGCGTAACGGGAATGCTCAGCAGGTGATAGCCAGCCTGTTGCTGCGCCTGAGCCAGGGTGATGGAGCCAGTGTCGGTGCCAGGGGTAGCATTCGCCTGCTGCAATGGCAAAACTTTGACTCCGGCTGGCACGACAAAAGTGAACGTGCTGGCGGCGATAGGCTGATTGAGCACCAATGTCGGTAGGTCAAGTATGACATGGCCGAAGCCTGAAATCGTCAGATCGACCTTGATCGGCTGGTTGGTGGCCTTGTCAATGTAGACATCGCCGTTATAGTTGAAGTTGATGCCAGTGGTCTGGCCTTGCGGAACAACGTGGACAACAGCGACATCGTGACCGTCAATGTTCGTGGAGGAAGAGATTAAGGTCGCATCGCTATGCGTGAACACTCGTTGCACCAGGTTTAAGATGAACTGGCTCTGTCCGCCGTTGGCATCGGTAGATGGTGTCCCGGCAGCGGTTGGTGTACTGGTGGTGCTTGTTGTAGTGGCTGAACCTGTGTAAACCACTTTTTTCGTCGGTTCATACTGCCAGACTTGCTTGCCATTGCTGACGGTGATCTCGCCCGTTGGGAATTGCGTGAGCGTCGATTGTAATATGACCGTGCGGTTCTCGTTCGGTGATTGATTCCACACCTCGCTATTAACGGTGCCATTAAAGGCCGTGCCGATGATCTTTACATTGAAAAGGCCATGCAGCGTTTGAGCCGATTGAAGCTTTTGCGCCATCGAATCGAGCAAGCGTTGGCCGGTGCCAGGAGTAGGCGATGGCGGTGGCGTAGGATGCTGGGCCTGGGGCGTCGTGGAGCCACCACAAGCAACAAGTAGTAGCATAAGTAGCAATGTGACGGCAACGGCGCATGTGCGCCGATAGAGAGACATGGACGGCTCCTTTATATGGCTCTGTTGGCGAATGACACCAAGAGTGGAAAACCTCCACCAGGGCGACCGCAAGGGTGCGCCCCTACTATACACGGGCTTGATAAGCCGATTCACT
>JBPCJY010000157.1:0-19102 GCA_051004815.1 Ktedonobacteraceae bacterium | reverse complement strand
GGGGTCATGGGTTTTCTCCTTCCCCGGCGGGAGCCCACGCCGAGGAACTGGGTGTTGAAAAAAACCTACCTGTGTAAGCCCTCGTGGTCGCCCTGGTCACCACACAACGGACAAACTACGCACCTCGCCCGATCAGCATCAGCTATTAACTCATAGCATGGCACTCGGCTTGATGGACCAGTTCGCGCTCAAACGTCTCGTTAAACTGCTTTACAAATGTATCGTCGTAGTCGGAGATCAAACCTTCCCGATACATGGCTGAGAGGGTGGCCTGTAGGGCTGGCTTGATCTCAGCTAAAAGTACTTCTTCATGTAGTGGCTTGGATAGCACAATAGGTCGTCGAGACAACAATCTTGTCCTGTTAAACCAATGCGATAAGAAGGTCTGTTGACCGCGCTGGTGGGACTTTTGTGCCAGTTTGCCACAGAGAGAGGCTAAGCGTGCCATCTCTACCTCGCGCTGGAGATCCAGACGGCGGTAATCGGCTACTTGTTGATTCAATAATAGAAGCATCGCTGTCCCCTTTCATAATAAGAAGGTCTATGAATGATTGCCAGGGCTTATTCCCTCTCCCAGGAGAGAGTGGCAAGGGTGCGTTCCTACTATACACGCTCCATGGGTAGAAGATGCATCGTCGTATAGTAGGGGCGCACCCTTGCGGTCGCCCTGGTGGCCACTACAGTTTCCCTTTGAGATAGCTATCCAGGAGTTCAGAGACCTCGGAAAGCATCTCATGCCGCAGCTTGTAAAACTTACCGTCGGCCTGGGCGCGTACTAAACCCGCGGTACGCAAGGTTGCCAGGTGATGATGCATGGTTGTTTTCGCCACGCCAAACTCGTCGGCAATCTCCTGAAGCGTATAGCTTCGCGTCATCAGCAGCTTAAGTAGGCGTAGACGCCGCTCGTCCGCCAATGCCTTGTAGAGTCGCACCAGGCGCACAGGCGGAGTATTGCTGTCTTCTGAGATACTCTCATCCGCGACCGGATAGCAAAATATCTTGCTATCCTGGTACTCTGAAATTTCGTTCCAGGGGCGCATCATATAGCTGGGAATAAGCAGTACCCGACGCAAACCCGCTTCTGGCTCATACAAAAGGCCATTGGTAGCCGTTTCGATCAAACGCTCGAGCGGCATCGTTGCCACCATGGCCCGCTTGACCTCCGCGTCACGTTCTAAGATGGGCAACCATTGTTGCTCGTAGTCGCGAAAGACGCGTTCATACCAATTTTGCAAAATGTAGAGCAGCGTTTTTTTCATCTCTTCGGCATCAATCGAGAAGATGTAGCGCAGTTCATTACCCCAATCGCCCTCGTCGCGTGAAGCCGTTTTGATAAATTGCTTCTGTGCATGCGCGTCGCCTTCAGCCGCCGCGAGGATGATATCGAGCGGTGTTGACCGCCTGAAACCTCGACGATAATAGCCAATAATGTGCAAACGCAGCTCAAACGCGTCGGTTGCCGCTACGTTTGTAAGCAAGGTAGCTACATCTCTGGGTGGCTCGCTATCATAGGCAATACCAAGCAGGTGTTTCCAGATGTGGTTACAATCGGACTGAAATGCGCTACAAGCCTGAAGCAACTCTTCCCCCGCTTTTGTACGCGCTTCATCGAACCATGTACTGTCCAGTTCGTAGTCAGAGTCATCTTTTTCGTTAAAGACGATCAGGTTCATCAAAAATTCGTAGGCCAGACCAACCTCAATTGTGACAGTAGGAAGTTTCCGACCTGCTATATCTCGCACATTCATACCTTCACCTGCATCTGTCATACGAATTATTTCGTCCGTTCGACACCTTTGTCGTTCGATTTGTTTCGTATAACATTAGTATAGTCGAACATAAGGTAATTGTCAAGGGGTGAAGCTTCCCGCCAGACATTTGGAGAGAAGCCTGTCCGTGAGCGGACTGGAGAGGGATTCGGCCCGTCATGGAGAGGGATTCGGCCTGTCATGGAGAGGGATTCGGCCTGTCATTCTGAGCGCCGCGAAGAATCTGTACCTGGGCGAGTGAGAGATTCTTCGCGGCGCTCAGAATGACAGCCTTATCTCCAAACGTCTGGCTTCCCGCTTCCCCTATCATAAAAGCGTGCAAAAAGGTATAATTATGGGAAATAATAAAGGATAAGCGCAGCCATTGCTTGGCAATGAAGCTTGAAGCAAAATGGAGAAGAACATCGTGTCACGTAAAAACAAAAATTCTCATAACTCCAACCATACCCCTGAGCCGCTTGAAGGTCAGCAGGAGGAACAAGATGATCTCCTGCTGGAAGGAACCGATAGTCAACCATTACCGGACATACACAGATTGACCCACACCGTCACCAGTGCCGCTTTTGAGCACGAAGATGAACGGCACGAGGCCGGCAAGCGTGATGTTGAGCTGTATATTCGCACGTATAACACATTACTACGTAGTTCAGGCGAAATTAGCTTGAAGGCCCTGGTGCAGGCGCATTACAACATTGACTCCAGTCTACACCCCGAATCGCGTTCCCCTTACCCAGATATGTCCGCGCTCATTTATAGCGTGCTGCGGCTGCCCGCCTCGATTGTCAATTGTAACCTGGTATTATTGGGTCAATCGGAAGAAGTGTTTCAGCAGCAGGGTTTTCATGTTAATGGTTGGGAGGCAGTCACGGCCTCCGCACGACGACGCAAGTGGTTCTATGATGGCAAGGAGACCTTGGCTGTCTATGTTGCCAGCGTGAGCGATACCGACGATATTGTTCCCATTCTGGTGGCCTTCCAGATCGAATGGAACAAGATGTATTACCTGCTCAATGCTGAGCCAACCACGATGCAGTTGCTTGAGACGCGTATGGATAGCACCTCGCCCGTCTTTGCCGAGATTACGAAGGTGTTGCGTGAGCGGCTGCACATTCAACCAGGGGACTGGCATCGGCTTGAATTGATCTGGGGCGACCGCCTCTGGGACAACCTGCTCAAAATTGGTAAGCACCGTAAGAGCTTTTTGCTGCGCATGCTGGGCGGTTCGCATGTCGGCTATGTGCGAGCGACCCGTAAATGGTGGTCGCCTGTCGAGCAACTATTGAACACGCTCGCCATACAAAATAAGCCCGTGTACTTTGTGTCCAGTAATACACATAGCCTGGTCAATCTCATGTCGGGCAGCATCTTGAATCGTCAGGATGAATTGACTCAGTTCGCTCTCAGTGGGGAAGACCCCTATCTGGCCGACGAGTGCCGCAAATTGCAGCAGGGAACCGTGCCTGGCAATTGGCAAAATTTCCTCTACTTCACGGCTCGCGAGTGGATGGGTACTGCTGGCGGTAAAGAGTTCGCCTTTAACCGTCCGCGTGAAGAACATGAACGCGGTATCTGGCATGTGGGCGCACGGCATGGTCTGGAGATCGATGCCCAGGTGTTTGAGCTTTCCAAGCTGCGCCAGATGGAAATTGACCCACGCTGCCGTATGCCTGGTATGGATAAACTGGCGCAGAGCGAGGCGTTGATCTTAAATATTGATTATCCACTGGGCATGGCCGCCTATCGTATGCTGCGTGAGATCATGGAAAACGTGGTACAAATTCGCGGTATCTATGTTCTGGGCAAGGCTGCTACCTTGAACGGCAGTATCGGTGACGTGATGATTTCCAATGTGGTGCTTGATGAGCATTCACAAAATACCTACTGGCTGGATAACTGTTTTATCGCCCAGGACGTGCAGCCGTACCTCATCTATGGTTCCGTGCTGGATAATCAGAAGGCGGTCTCCGCGAAGGGAACGTACCTGCAAAATCGCCAGTACCTGGATTTCTATTATCGCGCCAACTATACCGTCGTTGAGATGGAAAGCGGCCCGTACCTTAACGCCATCTACGAAGACCAATACCTTTTGCGTTATCCCACCGGGGAAAATATCAACTTCGCCAGTTTGCCGTATGAACTGGGCATTCTGCATTATGCATCGGATACCCCCTACACACGCGGCAAAAACCTTGGCGCAGGCAGCCTCTCGTACTTGGGGATGGACTCAACCTACGCGAATGCGGTCGCCATTCTGCGCCGTATCTACGAAAACGAGATTCGTCTCGTGAAAGAGCAGGCCGAAAGCCGCGCCGAACGCGAACATGTAGAGGTGCAATCCATTGCGCCCCAGACGGAAACCAGGGTATCGTAAGAAAGGATACAGCAGCGGTATGTCAAATCGTGTAGGGCAGCAATTGGGGGATTATCGCCTGCTGCGCTTGTTGGGGGAAGGGCATGAGACACAGGTCTACCTGGGCGAACATGTTGTGTACCGAACCCTGGTCGCGATCAAATGTCCGGTGAGTAATTGGGGAGACGCCTTACGATGTTTCACGGCGGACGTGCAAACGGCGCAACAGCTCAAGCATCGCTCTATAGCGCGGGTCTTCGCCAATGGAACGCAGGATAGCACTCCTTTTCTCGCTATGGAGTACGCTCCGGGCGGAAATATGCGCCAGCCAAAGGGTAGCTGCCTCTCATTGACAACGGTTGTTCCTTACGTGCAACAGCTATCCTCTGCTCTACAATACGCCCATGAGCGACAGTTTATGCATCGCTCGCTGCTGCCAGAGAATATCCTGTTGGGTGTACAGAACGATCTTTTACTCGCGGATTTCACTCCTTATATTGATGGTATTCCAGTGCTCCCGACCGGGCAACCGAAACATAGCGTGAAGTCACAAGCATACCTCTACATGGCACCGGAAAAGGTGCAGGGTCATCCTATGCCGGCCAGTGACCAGTACGCGTTGGCGGCGATTGTCTACGAGTGGCTCTGCGGTGTACCACCGTTCGATGATATAGCGGCAGCCCTCTACGGGGAACCTGCCCCTCTACGCCAGCGTTTGGCAACGCTCTCACCTGCGGTCGAGATCGTGTTGCTGGTCGCATTGGCTCGCAAAGCAGAGTACCGTTTCGCCAGCATCCAGGCCTTTGACAACGCGCTGACCTTGGCCCTCAAACTGGAATCCGGCGGTATCGCGACAACCGCACCATTAGATGAAACTGCCCCTGCCGTGCCTGGAAAACAGCGCACTCGGCCTCTGCCTCTGCAACTTGTAGGGCCGATGGAAGCCACCGATACTACAGAGGATCTAGCTTATGTGGAAGACTTTTCCGCACGCTCCCATGAGTTCACGTATAAGCGGCATACGGCGGCTGTCAAGGCCGTGCAATGGTCTCCCGATGGGAAGTTCATCGCTTCGGGGGGTGCGGATGGCACTGTGCAGGTGTGGGATGCTAGCATTGGTAAACATGTTGTGAGCCATAGTGGACACGAGGGTACTGTCAATACGTTAGCCTGGTCGCCTATTAACGCCGTTTTAGACCCAGAGCAGAGTTGGCGCATTGCTTCTGCCGGGGAAGATACGACTGTCCAGCTCTGGAATGTTGTGCCGAAGGACTATGACGAGCAGTCACTGCCGCGAACAGACTTTTTTACCTATCGCGGACATGCCGACGAGGTACATGTGGTAGCCTGGTCATCCGATGGCTCACGTATCGCCTCCGCTGGCGCGGGAACGACCGTCCAGGTGTGGGAGGCTGTAAGCGGCAAGGAACTATTGACGTATCGTGGCCATCTCAATAGCGTTCGTGCGCTCGTGTGGTCTCCGGATGGTTCGCGGATTGCTTCGGTCGCCGGAGATACCACCGTGCATATCTGGCATGCCAGCACGGGCGAGCCCTACGTGGAGGAAGATATTCATACCCATCCTATTAACGCCCTGGCCTGGTCACCCGATGGGCGGCGCATCGCTTCTGGCGATAGTGAGAACAGTGTCTGTATTTGGGACCCCGCGCCCGACCCCGAAAATACACTGGTTGTACCCGAATATAGTGACTTTACTGCCCCTGTCCTGGTGCTAGCGTGGTCGCCCGATGGCACGCGCCTGGCGGGAGGTTGTGCCGATGGCACAGTGCGCGTCAAGGAAGTTTTCTCATTCAAATATGCGGATTCGCTGGTTCACGACGGCCATACGGATGCCGTCAATGCCCTGTCGTGGTCGCCGGATAGCACACATATTGCCTCGGCCAGTGACGATGAGACGGTGCATGTCTGGTTTGTGCCTCCCAGAATCGATGCCATGCATCCATATGACGAGGCTGAGGCGTACCAGGAGAAGACGGCGCACGCCTCTCCATGGGATACGTGGCCATCAACACAACTCGTAGCTGAACCGTCAGATGTCATACCGTGGACATGGGGGCAACCGCCTACGTCACCATTGCCATCTGTACCAACGCCCACTGTTGTTTTACCAGCCGAGGCAACCTTGTATCGCTACCATGGTCACATGGAGACAGTCACTACTGTTGTATGGTCGCCGCAAGGAAATCGTCTTGCTTCAGCCAGTAACGATGGCATGGTCATGCTCTGGGATGCCTTTAGTGGCGCGAACGTGCTCGTTTATGCTGGTCATAGAGGACCTGTGCGGAGCGTGGCGTGGTCACCGACGGGAGAGCGTCTGGCCTCGGCAGGGGAAGACGGCACCATTCAGCTTTGGGATGCCAGCACTGGTACACATTTATGGAGCTATCATACCCATGAAAGTGCCGTCAATGCAGTGGCGTGGTCACCGGATGGCCGCTATCTGGCCTCGGCTAGCGATGACACGACCGTCCAGGTCTGGGACGCCGTTACCGCGCAACACCTCTTCACGTATCGTGGTCATGTCGAGAGTGTTCATCTCCTCGGCTGGTCATGCGATAGCCAGCGTATCGCCTCGGCGGGCAAGGATAGTCGCGTACACGTTTGGGAAGCTACCACTGGTCTGCACGCCTTCGTCTATCGTCACCCTGAAAACGTCCACGCCCTGGCCTGGTCGCCCCACAGAAATTCCATCGCGGTGGTAGGAGCGAATAATATGGTGCTGCTCTGGGAAGCTATTCCCGAAAGCACCATGTCCGGTTTTTCAACACCTTTTTCCGCTATCTCGACCCTGGCCTGGTCGCCCGATGGCTTACGCTTGGCCCTGGCGGGTAGCAATGGAGAGGTGTTGGTATGCGAAGCTGGCACCGGAAAAAATATGCTGCTCTACCAGGAGCATAATGAGCAGGTGACGAGCCTGGCCTGGTCGCCCGATAGCAAATGCCTGGCATCAGTCAGCGCGGATAAAACGGTAGCGGTCTGGACAACTACCATCCTTGATAATATTTGCCCATATCGCGGCCATTCCGCCTCTGTATACCTGTTGGCGTGGTCACCCGATGGCATGTGCATCGCTTCTGCTGGTGCTGACCATACAGTGCAGGTCTGGGATACCACGACGGGTACACGCTTTGCCACCTATCAGCAACATCGGTCGTGGATACAGACAATAGCATGGCAGCCCGACGGGAAAACGCTGCTATCCTGTACAATTGATGATGAGAGACATATGTGGGATGCGACAACGGGCAGCACTTTATCGGCGGAGCGTCTCGCGGCAGAGCATCTTGAAAGGCATAGCGATCATTCCACGCTCGTGGTGAAATCGGCTAACCTCACGTATACCGCCTATGTTTATGCGGATGGCGTTGTAGAAATCGCTGACACGGCAACAGGCCATCTGATCCAGGTGTATCGCGGTCATACTGGCACTATACCAACGCTGCTATGGTCTTCCGATACGCGTATCGCCTCCGTAGGTCGCGCTGGCATCGTACATATCTGGGATGGCTTAACAGGGAATACCCTGTGCAGTTTACAGAGTCCTGCCAAAACCCTGCGCCCCCTGGAGTGGTCGCCCGATGGTGCGCGTATCCTGACCAGCGATGCAGACAATACGTTGCAGGTCTGGAATACCACGACAGGCAGATGTGTCTGCACCTACACCGCTCATACAACTACACTCTACGCGACAATCTGGTCGCCCGATGGCCACTCTATTGCTTCCGCGAGTGACATTTTGCCGGAGAAATCCCGCTATGCCGTACAGGTTTGGGACGCCACGACAGGAAATGCCCTCTGTCGCTACGAGGGTCATGACAGCCGCGTTGCTAGCATTAGATGGTCGCCGCCCGTTCCTGGAGCATGTGGCTTTCGTATTGCCACCGTAGGTTTAGATGCTAGTGGAGAGAAATCATCCACCATCCATGTCTGGGATGCCACCACCGGTACATGTATTACTCGCTACGAAGCCCACACGTCGGCTGTCAACGCGGTCACCTGGTCGCCCACTGGCACACGCATCGCCTCAGCCAGCGATGACCAGACGGTGCGGATTTGGGATGTTGTCTTTTAACCCATAAGTTTTGGAGATTCAAATGAGATGTAGTATTGCGGATTGCCCAGGTGAATACGAGCAAAAAGAAGTTGTACGTGCCATTCACCAGGGAGATCGTATCATTGTAGTCGAACACATTCCCGCCGAAGTATGTGATATCTGCGGTGATGTGCTTTTTGCGCCCGAAACTATCGAGCATTTAGAAGCCTTGCGGCGGACAACGAGACGACCAGAGCGAACTGTTCCTCTTTACAAGTTTGCCGAGTCCGCATAATGGCAAATGTCCCATCCCCTTGCGGGTCTTGCACGACTTTGTTGGCGAATGAAAGATAAAGTGAAGAAACTATGAAGCGAATGAAATCGAGAGGGAAATGCCCTTATCACTCGTATTACCTGTATTGCTCTGCGCCTTTAGAAGGGTAATACAGGTAATACATGCGTCAAACAAACGGCATTCCATTCGCTTCGCGTATTTCTTTTCTCGCTTCGCTTATTCCTTTTTTTCGCTTATTCGTTTCATTCGCCAACAAAGTCTTGCACGGGTAGGTTTTTGCAACCCCCAGTTCCAGAACCTGTCATTCTGAGCGCAGCGAAGAATCTGTCGTGGCACGGAGATTCTTCGCTGCGCTCAGAATGACAAGGCGAGGAACCCAGCGGTGCAAAACCTCCCTGTGTAAGCCCTTGCGGGTACCCTGGGGACTACTCCACGCCGATGTCCCAGGCTTGTTGTAAATCTTCACGCGAGTAGCATTGGAAGGCCATGAGCGTGTTGGTTTTGGTGATGGCGGTCAGTTGTACCATGCGCGTGGTGACGACTTCGGCCAGGTCTTCATAGCGATGTAGGCGCAGGAGCGCGACCAGATCGTACTCCCCGGTGACGGAGTAGACCTCCGCCACCCCCTCGATCTCTAAAAGACTTTGGGCGGTCTCATTCACCTGCCCACGCTGTACGTTGAGCAGAACAACGGCTGATACCATAAAAACTCCTTATATTAAACGGGCTAGAAAGCCCTGCTCTTGCAAGAATCCTACGTTAAAACACCGGCACTGGTGGCACGCTCGGTAGTTCCATGTTCAATCCAATCACCTTCAGTTTCTTGCGCAAGGAATCCAGCGCGTAGCGCGGCGTCACCCATGGGTCTGCCTTCTGCGCTAGAATATTGGGAATGTACTCATCAGACGGAGTCAATGCCTTTAACGCGATGGGCGCGTATTTATTGATCGAGGCTTGCACAACTTGCGCGTGCGCCGTATCCTGATGAACCATCTCGCGCAAGAACTTCACCCCGAAGACAACATGGCGTGACTCATCACGCGCTACCGCCGTAAAGCCACCGCGAAAGGCTGGGAAGAGGTTAAATTGGCGATACGCTTCCAGGATGGAACGCTGTCCCGCCAGGGCCATAGTGCCTTCGACGATAATATGGTAGAGGGTGATGCCTTCGATCAGGTGCGCTTTCTGCTGCGGCTCTTTTCTAATACGTTCGGCCACCTCGGCCAGCGAGTCGATGAGGATATATTGGAGATGGGTGTTCATATATTGACGCACTTCGGTCAGGGTATCCTCCAAGGAGCCGCTATCGATGCCGAGTACCTCCTTGAAGAAACGCGCAAAAAAGACGGTGTGCCGTGCCTCGTCCACCAGTTGCGTGGTTAAGAAGATACGCATTTCCTCATCGGGCATGGCCGTCACATAGGGGGCCAGGGTATCAGTCACGCACGCCTCACCTTTGAAAAAGGCTGACAGGCCATAGATGCGATCCTCTCGCTCTTGCTCTGACATGCGTTCCCATTGCAAGCGGTCAGGCGTAAAATCAATTTCCTGGGAACGCCACTGCTGACGTTCCCAGCGATAGTACAGTTCGCGGTAGCTCGGTAAATGCACGAGTCCCTCGTCGATAATGTTGATCACACTGTCGATGGGGGTCTGTTGTAGCTGCGCCAATGAGGCACTTTCCAGGGGCATATCAATGGACATGTTGTCTCCTAAGCTCTTTCTTGTCAATCTTTCCTACGGCATTACGGGGTAACGCGTTGATAAATTCAATCTCGCTGGGCGTTTTGTAGTTCGCTAGCGATTCTCGACAATACGCCATCAGCGTCGCGGCATCCACGGGTGAGCGGGTGACGACATAGGCTTTGACCTCTTCACCCATGCGTACCGAGGGTACGCCGATCACCGCGGCTTCAAGCACGGCTGGATGGCTACTGAGAACTTCTTCCACATCGCGGGGATAGATGTTAAACCCACCACGAATAATCAAGTCCTTTTTCCGTTCGACAATATAAAGGTATCCATCTTCATCAAAACGCCCCATATCGCCCGTATACAACCAGCCATTGCGTAGGGCAGCGGCTGTCTCTGTGGGCATGTTGTAGTAGCCTTGCATGATATTGGGGCCGCGAGCAATCACCTCGCCCACCGCACCAACGGCCACCGGTTGATCGTTTTCATCCACCACCAACACTTCCACGTCAGGCAGTGGTTTGCCGACTGAACCTGCCTTGCGCGGCATATCTATGGCGTGTCCGGTCAGTGCCGCACTGCCTTCCGAGAGGCCATACCCTTCCAGGATGCGGCACTGAAATTTCTGCTCAAAGCCTTCCAGGATAGCGACGGGCAATGGAGCAGACCCGCTGACGCAGTACTGCAAACTACTGGTGTCATATGTATCAGCATCGGGTGTGAAGAGTAGCCCCACAAACATGGCGGGTACGCCAGCGAACGAGACGATGCGATGGCGTTCAATAGCGGAAAGCACGGCAGTCGTATCGAAGCGAGGATGGGATACAATCGTCAAGCCGCGTAAGAAAAACACATTGGCAGCAATAATGCCAAAGGCGTGTGCGAGCGGTAGTATTGCCAGGTTGGTCTCGACATCGCGTGTCTCGCGCTCTGGTCCGCGCCCGCTCAAAGCATTGGAGATCAGGTTGCGGTGCGTCAGCACTACGCCTTTGGGCCGTCCAGTGGTACCGGAGGTGTACAGTATAACGGCGATATCATCAGGCGAGACAGCACTGGCTCTTGTCAGGAAATGTTCTGCCCCGGCAGCACCTTGTGCCACCACATCGCTGTAGGCGCGAACGATAGGCTTTGTGTTAGCTTTTCCGTTCTGTTCGACAGTGCCAGTACACACAATGGTTTGCATGGTTGGTACATCCGCTAGCGCACCTTGCAGCAGTGGGAGCAGGACCGGGCTGGTAATCACGGCCTTAGCGGCGGAATTTTCCGCGATATAACGTACCTCGGGTCCCTTGAGGATCGGCATCACCGGGATAATTACTCCCCCGGCCCGTGAAATAGCCTGGTAGGCGATGATAACCTCTGGACAATTGAGCATCATCACAATGACGCGGTCGCCTTTCTGGATGCCCAGTGCCTGCAAGCCTGTCGCCAGTTGGGCCGCCTCCCGTGCGATATCCATATTGCTATACTCTCGCGTCTGCCCCTGCTCCTCGTGAATCAAGGCCTTATATGGCCCAAAGCGCAGACAGTTATAGAGTGAGAGATCAGAGAGTCCTTGTAAGTCCGCGTCGCTCATTGGAGGGGTCTCAGCCGTCATGCTTATACCTCTTCTGTGGCCGCTTGGGGGTGTGGGGGCAACGAAACAATGGCCTCGCCGGTTGTCACGCGGTCGCCTTTCTGATTCTGCGCCCAGCACTCGATATGTACGGCTGCCCTCCCATTCTCAGCACCGGGACGTGCTTTTACGGTACCAAGGCAGGTAAGCGTATCACCCAGGCGTACCATGCCCAGAAAGCGTACCTTGAGTTGAACCAGATAAGCTTCGGGCGCATCAGCGATCTGTTGGTTGACAAATTGTCCCAGGAAGGCCATACTCAGCATGCCATGGGCAATGACGCTATCCAATCCGACACGGTGGGCAGCTTCTTCATCAAGATGAATGGGGTTAGAATCGCCAGAAGCATGGGCGTAGCGCAGCAATTGCTCTTGCGTAATAGGTGGTTTGACCAGAGGAGTAAGCTCCTCGCCGATAGCGGTATTCAAAAGACTCAACGTAAAAACCTCCATGGGGCAGTCGTTAGGCCCCTGGTCTTTAGCCAGGCACGATTTGGACACGCGAGGATCGCGGGCCACCTTCATCGCGCCCCTACAACGTCTCATAAGCTTATGGAGGAAAAAGCAGTTTGTGTAACTGCTTCACTGTAGCACGTTTAGCAGGGCATACGCAACAGTGAGCTTAGAAGACCGGATGCATTGTGCGCCATGGCGAGGGTGGTGACGCGAGAACTGCCGACTCCCAACCTGGCTCACCATACAAAATAGACCCGTTCCACTTCTCGTTTTTTCTATAAAAGTGATAGCGTATGTGCCAGCGATGCTCTACTTTATGCTTCTCGTGATGGGCCGTGTCCAGGCCAAGGTGGAAACTGAGCAACTGGGCATAATACGGTTGTAACGTATACTCCATAGCGTCCGTATCCAACTCGTGATCGGCGAAGGCCATTTGTAGATCAAAACAGTAGGGATAATGCATCACTTCTGGATCGCGATCCTCTTCATCCGCCTGATGAACCATAATCAGCATTCCTAACATCTCAAACTGGCAATATGGCTCACCCGCGAAAGAGTTCTGCCGAAAAGGAGGTAGCGAGAAGAGGTTGCGTATCTCAGTAGAGAGCTGTTGTAAAGACTTCTCTGTTTTGATACAGATTTGAAACGACATACAAACACTCCTAATGGGAGCTAGAAAGAGAACTCGTGGTACTGTCTAAATTCATCTTACGCCCCCCAAGAAATAGTGTCAAGCAATAGGGTAGATGAAAATGTGGACACAGTTCTCGTGCCGTGAATATCTTTTTTCGCATTCTCACCTACTCATGAAAAATCTATTGACCTTTATTCATAGATGAATTATACTCATACAACAAGCCTGTAGCTTGGTCGCAATGTTACACAATTCTAGCCACAAAAGCTAAAAAGAATTGCATAGATACACTATAGGACAAATCGGGAGGCAAGCCTATGGCTACTCCTGATGCTTATTTGACTGGACGGCTCGCACCGCACTCGATGTTGCAGGGGCGTTATCTCATCATGGGACTGGCCGGGCAAGGCGGTATGGGTGCCGTCTATCAGGCGATAGATACCAAACATACTCCCCAACGTCAGGTGGCTATTAAAGAGATGAGCCAGTCCAAGCTCAAGACGAAAGAGGAAGTCGAACGCGCCAGAAAGCGGTTTCGTGGTGAAGCTGCCATGTTGCGGGCCCTCGATCATGCTTGTTTGCCGCGTGTCTACGCTTCTTTTGAGGAGGATGGACGTTCCTACCTGGTCATGGAGTTTATCGCGGGCCAAACGCTCAAAGATCGCCTGCTAGCAGCCGGTTCACATCCTTTGCCCACCGACGAGGTGCTGGGCTATGCCTATCAGTTGTGCAATGTGCTGGACTATCTCCATCGCCAGTATCCACCCATCGTTTTCCGCGACCTCAAACCCGATAATATTATGGTGAAACCGAATGGGCAGATTGTGCTGATCGATTTTGGCATAGCGCGTTTCTTCAAGCCAGGCAAATTGCATGATACCGAAGGCTTTATGACCATTGCTTATGCCTCGCCCGAACAGCGCGACGGGAAGCAGACCGATGCCCGCTCCGACCTGTATAGCCTGGGAGCCACCCTTCATCATTGTTTGACCGGCAACATCCCTGCTTATGCCAGTAATAACAATGTCTTTCCACCTATCTCTCGCTTCAATGCAAAAATTTTGCCCAGGCTCGACCAGGCTATTCTCGAACTCGTGGAAGCCGATAGGGATCGTCGTCCGAACAGTGCGAACGCTTTCCTGAAAAAAATGATTGAAGCACTCGCAGACGGGAAAGACTTAGCGAATATAGCGAATGTTTTGCTTCCTCCGTCGGGACGAGCAGCAGGTCAGGAGCCTATTTACTTAAAGGGCAATGGGGCAGGCGTTTCTCCGGACGAGGTCACGGCACCACCGAATCGGTGGCAGGATGATTCCGAACCCTTGACTGGTTGGCTAACCGACCTGGTGAATGGCTTCAAACGCCTGGCAGCCGGGTTCTTTCCTGTCGTGCTGGCAATGTGTATGGCTCTCGGTCACGGTATTATTACCGTCTTTACGCGACCGCAAAATGGCCTGAAATCGTTTGCTGAACTTGGCGAGTGGTTTGAAAATGCGGGTTTAGCGATTCGTACCTGGTCTTCTACCGTGCTGACGCCCTGGTTCATTATCTTGCTCCTGGGGCGATTGGCCTTACTGATCATCGGGAGTATCTATCTCTTCCACCTTTTTAACGGCTCCACGAGCATCGTCGCCTTTTGTTTAGCACTCATTGCGCTACTCATCACCGCGTCAAGTAGTATCAGCACACGCGTCCAGGAGCCAATTGCGAAAAGTATCCTCTTTTGTACCGCCATGGCTCTCCTTCTGGCCTGTTTTGCCCTGCAAACGACGCCAGACGTGCAGGCATTGCTGCATCGCATCACCTTTAGTCAGCTCTTGCTAGTCATCCTTTTGACAGGGGGGCTAATTACGTTAGTGCGCACCTCCACTCGGCTGACGTGGGTCGATTATGTAACGGTTGTGGGCATTGCCAGTACCTGTGCTTTGCTGCAATATACGTTGGGAACGCAAGAGCCTGGCTCCATCCCAGCCATTCCCGCTGCTAGCTATACCTCAATTATTGTGGGCCTCACCGCCATTCTAGCTTTTATTGCCTTCATTGCGCTGTGTCGCCTGGGCAGTTCATTTTCAGGCTTTGACCGGTGGATGGTGCTGGTGGTCGCCGTGTTGTTTGCGTTCTTGCAATTCACAGTAGGGTACCAGGAACTCCTCCACTTGCCGATGGTCGCGCCCGGCGTGTCGATGTCGCACAGCAGCTTCTTAAATGTGGCCTATATCTATCTCCTGCTCGTGATTGTTCCCCTGGGGATGGCTATGGTGGCTGTCGTCGTTGGGCAGCGCTTTGCCTATGTGAGTCGGGTAGCGATCTTCCTTCTAGCTGCCGCATCTGCCGTGCTACAAAATGCGATGGCTAATGACGTCAGTATCACGCTCCCTTCTCAGTATTCTGGCTCGTTTACTGTGATGCATCCGCTCGCGCAGGTTATTGCAAGCAGCTTCACCTTCAATCAGCTGTTTACCTACGGGGGGCTGCTCGTGGCTGGCTTGTTGCTGTTGGTGCGCCTGTTCCGTCCTATCGACTGGATCAATCGACCCGCCGTGCTCCTGGCGGCTGCCGTTGGTACCTTGCTGCAATCAGCCTTCTGGTCGGACGAAGTCAACCAGATGCCGTTGCCCTCCAGTTCCCAACTTTCTGGTTTCAGCCAGGCAACACTGTTTGCTGCTAACAATCTAGTGGTTTCGGTGCTCTTGTTATGCGTTGCTATTGGTGTTGGCCTGACCATCTCGGTTGATCTCGTGCGTCTGCTGCGCCAGATATCATGGGTGAATAGCTCGACAGTGGGCATAGAACAGCGTTTCAAATGGGTCAATGGCACGATCAAAGTGGTGGATCGGCTGCTCATTATTGGCTTGACGCTGATTTCCGCCCTGCTTGCCTGGTTCTTTACTCCTCCTCCTCAATCATTCCTTGCGCAGCCGATGAACCGATTGTTCGGTCTAGAGAACCCAACTATTACGCTGAATCAGGTGGTAGCGGTTTTTTTAGTGCTGTGTTTCATCATTGCGCTGTTTCGTATCGGAGGAAAATTCAATCGCTGGGATTGCATCACCATTTTGCTCGCTAGTGCTACCTGTTTCTTGCTCGCTTTGGGCAGTAGCAGTAGTGTGCGGGATATTCCGCCGGTTTTGCACAATGTGCAGCAGTTTGTCACGAATGTGTCGCAACAGCCCTCGGCCACGATCCTGCTGGTGTTTGGCCTGGCCTTTGCTGGAGCCATCTCACTGTTCTGGGTTCAGCGTGTGCTCTCGCGTGTCGATCACGTTTTACGTTTTGTGCTCTTCATCCTCTTTGTCGGTGCGCTTGTCAGCACCGTGCTCTACTTTGTGTGGCCGCTCTCATTGGCCGTGGCCTTGATCTTCTTGCTGATGGGCCTCTTCGTAGCGATACAGATGGAGCGGGTGAGGTAGAGATTATTTTTTCTTGCCTCTGCTTGCTCCGTCTGCTATACTGGCAGCACGACATCGTTAGATGGGTAGTGGCATCCTCAAAAAGGATGGCATATCCCTTATAGACAGCCTGGTTTCCCTGGTGAAACGTGCTGAGGTATCAGGGAGTCAAGGGAACCAGGGACACTGGGCAGGAGCAGGAAGCGGACATGGTTGCCGCCCGTAAATATATTGCGCCCGCGCCACCGCCGACGCAGGGTGATCCCATTGTTCATGCCGCGCCGAGCGTACAGCATTGGTTGACACACTACTGGCATAAATTGCACCTTCCCTCCCATGAGCTGAGCAGGTTGGCAATCACGCAGGATCGGCAAGAATATACGCGCTGGACGGGGAAACGGCTCAACACTATGGCCCTGGGTTGTTACTGCTACCTTCCTGCCCCTTATTCTTCCCATTCCCCCACGCGTACTCATACTCGTACACGCAAAATATCCCAGCCATTGCCTATCGTTGAAGCAGGGGCGTTACCACAGACCGCGGGACATCGACACCTTATTTTTATAGAGCCAGATATGCAACCCCAGTCGCTGGAAGTAACCGTGGCCCATGAACTCATTCATCTGGCAGACCGCGTCAGTGGTACCCCCCGGAAACATCGCCATCATGGTTACGACTCCATTGCCGCCGATGAGGCCGCGATCACGGGCTATGGCCTGGAAGAACTACGGCACCTCTTGCACGAAGAGAGCATGCATCGCGAACAGGTGCGTCGCCAACGTAGGCCGATTCGCTACCTCTACGAGTGTCCCAATTGTGCCAGGCAATATCCGCGCACGCGTCGCTACTCGCACGCTGTCTCCTGTAGCAGTTGCGACAAAACCTATAATCCAAACTATCGTTTGTTATTGCGTGCTTAGAGCGCCAATTCTTTTTGCAACTCCTGTAACCAATCGAGGAGTGAGCGCGTTTGGTAGATGCGTCCACGCAGGACGACATGGTCAAAGAACGGTGCATCGCCGGATGCCACATGCTGACTGTGTTTGGCTTCGAGATGATCGAGGAAGATTTGGCAGGCGATGATTTGCTTATCAATCAGTTGGATCATCTCATGTGGTCTATACTGCTGCGCGAAATAGAGCTTGATGAGGAAGAGGATACGCACCTCGCGTGGACGCTCGACCGGCTCTATTAACCATTGGTAGAAGGTGCTTTGTCCCGGCTCTGTCAGGTGGAAAACTTTGCGCGGTGGGCGTGCTCCTTGCGGTTCTAACTGGGCTTTAATGTACTCCAGCCGTTCCAATTTTTTCAGGAAGGCGTACATCTGGCTCATTTCGAGATGAACGATCTGTCCCAGCGTGCCGTCCTTGAACTGCTGAAACATTTCGTAACCATGCATAGACTCGCTGTTCAACAGCCCCAAAATGGCGTATTCTGCCGGTTCACTAATGACCATACTCTTCTCAATCCTCTCCTACAAACATCAAAGCAAGGGGAACTGGCACTATTATAGAGTAAGTGCATAGCCAGGGCAATAGAGCTTTACGGCTCCGTGTGTTCCTATGTCCAGATGACGTACTATAATAGTATGACGCTTCTGCTTATCTTTTGTAAAAAGGATGGCTGTAACCATGAGTGAGCGGGCCAAAAAACGACGACGTTTTTTTCGTCGTCCATCTGGGCGCACTATTCTCATTCTCTGTATCATCTTGATTCCAGTCGCTGTTGCCTGTTCGTATGTGGATATTCCGGGCAGCATTGCCTTTGTCGGCCACTTTGTCAATGCGCCTCCAACCCATTTTACCTATCGTGGACACAGCAATTACGTCAATAGTGCGGTATGGTCGCCTGACGGTAAGCGCATCGCTTCGGCTAGCGGTGATGGCACCGTCCAGGTATGGGATGCTACCACAGGTGGGCATGTGCTGACTTACCGCGGACACGCCTCGGATGTGCTGGCAGTTGCCTGGTCGCCTGATGGACACTATATTGCTTCTGGTGGCCTGGATGCAACTGTGCAGATATGGAACGCGAGCACGGGCCAGCACATCTTCACCTATCGCGGGCATACGGACGCTATCTTTGCCGTCGCCTGGTCGCCTGACCAGACCCGTATCGCTTCCGCCAGCAACGATGGCACGGTGCAGGAGTGGAAGGCAACAACAGGACAACGGATGTTCTCGGTTGGTAGTCAGGCCAGCGCAAAGGGCGTCCCGGCCCCGTGGAATACCGTTGCCTGGTCACCCGACGGCCAACGTCTCGCTGTGGGCGGTAATGGTGACGCGCAGGTGCTGAGTGCTGCCACAGGCGGGAATATTGCGTACTATGGCTATCATAGCGGCACGGTACACGAGGTTGTATGGTCGCCTGATGGGAAATATATCGCGGTCGCTTCCAGTAATACCGTCCAGGTGTGGGATGTAGCCGCGTTAAAAAACGTCTATACCTACACTGGACATGCCAGCGAGGTTTTCGCTGTCGCCTGGTCGCCCGTAGGAACGCCATCAGCGCAGCACGGCCCACGCGTCGCCTCAGCCAGTGGAGATGGTATAGTGATGGTGTGGGATGCTTTGACTGGTGGCCATGTCTACACCTATCGCGGACACGCCGATTATTATCCGGGCCATTATACCTCTGGTGCCGGGGTGAATAGCGTGGCATGGTCGCCGGACGGCAGACAGATTGCTACGGCCAGCAGCGATACGACGGTCCAGGTCTGGTCGGCGATGTAGGAGTCAGGGTCTGTGAATGAGCGCTGAGAGGGTCATGGTAGCGACCAGGGCGACCGCGAGGGTCGCCCCTACTATACACGAGTAACGAGCAGAACGGGCATCGTAGTATAGTAGGGG
>JBPCJY010000156.1:0-46754 GCA_051004815.1 Ktedonobacteraceae bacterium | reverse complement strand
TTATGTGGTGGATGTGCACGATACGCAGGCCTATACCGAACTGCTACTTTCGCTGCTGAGTGATCCTGCCTTGCGCCAACGCATGGGAGCGGAAGGTCGACGGCAGGCCATAACACGATTTGGCCAGGCGGAAGTGGCGGCGCAGTTATTTACAATGTTTGCGGACGTACTAGGTATTGCTTATCCTGCTCCCCTGAATTCTGAGTCTACAACATCGATTGAGCGGCGAGCATTGTTGCAAGAAGCAAAAGGAGGAAGAAATGAGTATAAAGTTAAGCCCCGGCTTAATCAGGAAAACAGGTGACCTGGCCAGGCGGACAAGTAATATGATTTCGCGCCCCATTCGTCAGGCACTAGAGGATTTTTATATATTCCCAAAATCCAGTAAGGCAGCCCAGATACAGTTGTGGATGCAATATAAAGAGATGCTGGCACTACATATCCCTATGCCGAAATTCGAGGATGTGGAGTTTCGGGCCTACTCACAGTTTGGCGAAGATGGCATCTTGTTGTACATCTTCTCCGTGTTGGGCATAACTGATAAGAAGTGTGTGGAGATCTGCGGCGGCGGCGGCATCGACAACACAGCCAACCTGATCGTTAATCATGGATGGAATGGTTTGTTCTTTGACGGAAATGAAAAAAATATAAGAAAAGGGCAGCAATTCTACGCTAGATGTGCCGATACGAAGTATTGGCCGCCCAAACTGGTGCATGCCTGGGTCACTGCTGAAAACGTCAATTCGCTTCTTGAAGAAAATGGCTACGTTGGTGAGATCGACTTGTTGTCTTTAGACATGGATGGCGTAGATTACTGGGTCTGGAAGGCGATTGATCGTATCAACCCAAGAGTGGTAGTCCTGGAATACAACAATGTTTGGGGACCGGATGAGGCAGTGACTGTTCCCTATAAACCGAACTTTATAGTGGAAAGTAAAAACGTATCAGTACTGCGCCATCAAGGAAGAAGAGTGGTAAATGCGTTTGCGGAGAAGAGAATGGCTGATAGGCTTGAGGTCTACTACGGTGCTTCTTTAGCTGCATTTGTCAAATTGGGCAAGCAGAAAGGATATCGGCTTGTTGGCTGCGAACGTTACGGCTTTAATGCATTCTTTGTACGTTCAGGCATAGGTGAAGAAATCTTACCAGAAATAGCACCAGCAGCATGCTTCAATCATCCCTTCACGCAGTACGCCTCAGAAGTGCGTAGGCAAACTGTAGCGAATAGGGCCTGGGTCGAAGTGTGAAAGTGGAAAATCGCCGACTCACCCTACCATTTACCACCTACTCCGCGAGCGATACAGCGATGGAAAAACAAGAAAGCACCCATGGACTTTTGAAGCGTGCCAGGCTCATCTCATGCTCAGATGTGGAACAGGAGGAGATAGAGAGACCGTCCGTGTCAGTATCACTAGCGAAAGAATATTTAGCCGATGCTGATACAACACCCTCCATTGCCTCTTGGACACCTCTATCAGAGCAAGATGGGCGGACAGTGCGCTCTAGAAATGAGCAGCATAATTTCTTTTCATCTTTAACGGAGGAGCAAATTGCGCTGCTAGACACGGCTATGATGGCCAGTGTACGTCCACGCGAGAGCGGGCCAGGATATACTGGTATACTGGTCGATACCCTCATTGAGGACATCACAAAGCAAGCAACATTGGGTCTTCCGAGGATCACGCAAGCAACTGAGAAAGCGGACCAGCTAGAGCAGCGCAAGGATATTACGACTACAGCAGGTGGTGCGGTTATTGCTGGCATGAGTGACCTCAGCAGTGGGATACTACGCTTTGTGACGAATGTGGCGATGACACATATGGTTTCCCCGGCGGTCTTTGGCATCTTTGGTGAGATATATACAATCATCCTTATTCTTGGCTGGATTGCGAAGTTGGGACTTGAGGGAGTACTCATCTGCTTACTGCCTGTGTATCGAGTGAAGGGGGAGCGGAACCTGGCTGGTGGACTGGCCCGTTTTACGACGTGGATCATCCTGCTCTCCGGATCATTGATAGGGGCATTATTCTTCGCTTTTGCCGCTGTTATAGCTCGACTGGCCTATCACGATCTATCCTATAGGCTACCCCTACAGGAAGCATCACTACTGATTCCTCTGTTAGCATTACAACTGTCCTTTGCATCCGGGCTCCAAGCTTTTAAAGAGATCAAATGGAAGGTCTTAACCGATCGTCTCAGCCAGCCTGTGATTACGCTAATGATGCTGGTAGTTTTCTATCTGCTGGGATGGCGCATGGAAGCACTGATTTTTTCTGCCATTGGCGGTTTTTTTTGCTCGGTGCTTATCGGTCAGATAACCTTCAGCAAGGTCGTGAAGCGGTTCACGACTGATGCAGTACCCAAATATACACCTCGGGTCTGGACCAGCTTTGCTGTCCCCATGTTCTTCAATGGGTTGATATACGGCATATCAAACTCTACTGATATCTTATTTCTGAGCATATTTGCTTCGCCGATACAGGCTGGCGTCTACATTGTAGCTGATCGAGTCAGTAATTTTGTGGTGATGCCACTGTTTGCCCTCAATATGATTTTTTCCCCTTTAATCGCTGAGTACCATATACAAGGAAAGCGTGAGCAGTTGGCAAGCATGCTCAAGTTAGTGACCAAATGGTCTTTATTGCTGAGCTTACCGATATTTCTTTGCTGTCTTGTCTTTCATGATGCCATACTCGAGGTCTTCGGTCCACAGTATACAGCCGACTGGCTTGTACTGATTATCCTCTGTTTTGGCAATCTTGTGAATACCGGGACGGGTTCTGTCTTGCAGTTGCTGGTGATGACGAGGCGACTGCGCATTGTTTCGATCAATAGTATTACCACCCTTGTTTTGAATATAGGACTGTCATTCCTGCTTGTACCGCACTTCAATAGTATGGGTGCAGCATTGGCAGCAACATTGGCAGTCATCGTCAACAATGTACTATGTCTCATCGAAGTGTATTGGCTGATGAAAATACACCCGTATCGTTGGGATGTATGCAAGCCATTCATTGCTGGTGGAGCAGCCTCTTTGGTGGGAGTTCTACTGCTTCACTTTATTCAACCAGGCTCCGGACGCTTAGCAATCGTTGAGAAGCTGGGCTTAATTATGCCCTTTGTCCTCGTCTACGCGCTGGTAATGGTGGTGTTACGCTTTAGTGTAGAGGATAAGATGGTGTTTGATGCGGTGCGTGCCAAATTTGGCAAACAGAGATCGTCAAACCAGCTACGGGTTTTGTCATAATAGTGGAAAGGAACATAGACACGATGCGAACGGTTATTTTTGGCGTTGATGGTCTCACATTTCGGATTGTGCGGCCTTTGATTGAACGGGGCGATCTTCCCAATTTTGCACGTCTACAGCGTGAGGGCGTGACAGCCGATTTCATTTCGACTGCTTGCCCTTTCACGGCTCCAGCCTGGATGTCAATCGCAACAGGATTAAGACCGGCAAAACACGGCGTTTTCGACTTTTGGGAATTTGATACAACCTCAACGCAACCTACTGCTAAATTGGTTACCCATCGTAAGGGTGGAAAAGCCATCTGGAATATTCTCAGTGAATTTGGCAAGCGGGTTGTTGTACTCAATGTTCCATTAACGTATCCACCTGAGCCGGTCAATGGCATGATGGTGAGTGGACTGATGACGCCTACGTCATCGTCTGCTTATACGTCCCCTCTTTCGTTTAAAGATGAGTTATACAACGTAGTTCCTGATTATCGCATAGATTTGTCAGGCGACCAGATGTCAGAGAGACAACTGTATGACCAGGTGATGCAAATGACGGAGAAACGTATCCAGCTCCAGGAGCATCTGCTTAGCGAGCACGAGTGGGATTTTGCGTTTCTCTGCTATGTAGGGCCTGATCGCCTTCAGCATCGTCTCTGGGGCTCGATCATAACCCTGGATCATGAAGCGACTAGATACTATCGCCTGCTTGATGATGCACTTGGACGCGTACTCGGACACCTTACCGCCGAAGATATGCTCTTCGTGGTTTCCGATCATGGTTTTGTCGGCCTATCAACCAAGTTTTATATCAATGAGTATCTGTGTCGCCAGAATCTGTTACAGGTCCCGGCATCGAGGAAGAGAGAGCGGAGCAGGTTACTAGGGATGGGGCGCGATATCGCACAGCGACTCCATCTTTTAGATGCTACAAAAAAGATACGTCATCGCTACAATGAATTTTATAATCGCAGCACATCTCCTGAGAAGAATATTGATTTCAATAATGTGGTCTGGAGCGAGTCGCAAGCCTATGTTCTTTCGTGGAGTGCCTTCGGTGGTGGCTACGCTGATATCGTGATGTCTCCACATGCTACCGCGGACGACATAGAGAGGCTACGGACGGCGTTGTCTAACGAGCGTGATCCAGAAACTGGTGATCCTCTCGTGCGGACAATTTATACGACCGATGATCTGGGTGAGGGGCCATTTCGACCGCAACAGGAGCACCTGATCATCATTCCATCACCAGGCACAACATTTCACCTGCTCACAGGGAGAAAGAACCTGTGGGAAAAGGAGAAAATAAGCCAGGGATGTCATGAACCGGAAGGTATTTTTTACGCGTATGGAGCGGGTATTCGCCGTGGGGTACAAGTGAATGCCTTGCAGGTGTATGATCTTGTACCAACGATACTTCATGCACTCAACATTGCAGTGAAGGAACCTCTTGATGGTCAGGTTGCCCACGAGATCTTTACGGAGGACACGACAAGGTATGTAGAGGTTGGAGAAAGTATGGTTGCACGAAAGTTGAAACAGTTGCGTATGAGTAAAGATTAAACGAGCATATGCTGTTGGTAGCATTACCGCTGGCACTGAGCGAAAACCTCTTCATAGACAGCAATCGTCTCGGTTGCTGTCTTGCGCCAGTTGAATTGAGATGCGCGTCGCAGAGAGCGTACAGAGAGTTCGGTGCGTAATGTCTGATTCGTGAGGACAGCATACATAGCATCAACCATGGCATCGGTATCATCAGGGTTCAGGGTGATGGCGGCATCGCCCACTACTTCAGGTAGCGACGTGCGGTTGGAACAGATTACTGGAGCACCGCACGCCATTGCCTCCAGTGGTGGTAGCCCAAATCCTTCATAAGATGAAGGATAGACGAACACTTCGGCACCGCTATAGAGCGCGGGTTTGTCTTTCTCCTCAACGAAACGGTAGATGATGCGGTCTGCTACACCTAACTCAGTAGCAAGAGGACGTGGATCTGGAAAGAGCGAAGCTGGCCCGTTTTGATTGTCAGGGTCGCCAGCAATAAACAATTGCAGGTTAGGGTTAGCAAGCCGATAACAGAGTTGCGCGAAGGCACACACAAGCTGGAGGACGTTTTTACGACGGTCGAGGCCACCAAGGTAGAAGATGTAGTGCTCTCCCACACCATAGCGTGCGCGTACTTCCGTTTGCACGGAAGAATCAAGAACGGGATGGTACTCATCCCCGGCGGCCAGGTAGATCACACGCACACGCTCAGATGGGAAATGCATCAGGTCAACAATATCTTGCCTGGCATGTTCTGAAAACGTGATAAGCAAAGCTGCTTTATAGGCTGCGTGCATGTTCATGCTCATGTACGTTTTTTTGATGGAGCCTTCCAGGTATTGGGGGATGCGAAAATGAATGAGATCGCCAATGGTAGAAATGGTTGGTGTGCGTGGGATCAGCGGGGCCGCAAAGAATGGATAGTGAAAGATGTCTACTCCAGCTTTCTGTGCTGCATTCGGGCCGGTCCACTGTTCCCAGATCACCTTTTCAATGTTCGGGTTGCTCCTGGACCAGCCAGGGACCGGATACGCCGAATGGATCTCTGGATAGCGAAAGCCTTCAGGAGTAGCTGCCCTCGGCCCCAACATGACATATGTGTTACGTTGGTCTATCTCCACCAGTGTGTTGGCCAGGTGTAGAAGATACTGCCCCAGACCAGTCGCCGGGAGCCTGAAGCAAAAGGCATTGATACCAATTTTCATACCGGTACTTCTGAGATTACTTGATAGTGAAGTTCCACTCACCAGCCCTTGTAGATGATGAAGGACTTGGTAAGGCCCAGGAACTTCTCCGTGTAGACGCTGGCAGCGGGGAAAACGCTTTTTAATTCTTTTTCCGACATGAGACGAATAGTACTCAGCTCCTCAAGATGTGACGCTTTCCAGCCCCAGTTTGGGGAATGGGTGGCAGTGAACACCTTGAGGTTTAAAGGGAAAAACTGAAAAAAGGGAATGAGAACATGCGGCTCAATAGGGAAGTAGCGATTAGGCGTCTGAACGATGTATCTTTTTCCTACTCGTTGGATCTCAGCGGCCATCGAGTGCTGCTGATCGAAGTTGCCAACATGCTCTATAACAGCGTTAGAGAAGACGACTTCAAACTCTTTGTCTTTAAATTCGCGCATGTCTCTCGCATCACCGACGATGCAGGTGACGTTGGGAAAAGTTGCCTTGACTGGCTCGGTGTTCAGGATCGTGAGTTGTATATCATCCTGGATGAAGCCCATGAGCTCCCAGAAAGCCTGTGTTCCACCCACGTCAAGGATGTGGAGCGGCCTGGGAAGGCTGGCGATGAGGGATTTGAAGAATGCGAAGCGCTTTCTGCGAAAGTCGATGGCGATGGAAACAGGCCACGGTTGGGCCACGGTTGGTGGAGAGTCTACCTGTACGTGTTTGATGGTTTGCATGAAGGTCCTCCTCTTTACTGTTGATTGTTGACAACTGCTGCTGGTTGTATCTCTGTCATTTGATAGACGCGGGCTTGACCAACTAACTCTGTAGCGCGTTGTAGGCCGCGAGCGACCCCGGGCGGACGTCTGTGTAAACCATGCGCATCCGAAGCAAGGCAGTGAATCAAGCCCTTTTTGAGCAAGGTTTCAGCACAGCGGCGTGTGGTGTTCCCTTGCATTCCGACGAGGCTACTTGCCGTTAGCTGGGCAATTGCTCCCTGCTGTAGCAGAGCCGCGAGCCGAGCGGGGTCTTGCTGGATGGCACGATAGCGTTCTGGATGGGCAATAATGGGAATGATGCCATGCGCCCGTAGTTCAAAAATGACCTGTTCTGTTTCAGGGAGCCAGGTGCTATTCCACAGCTCCAACAGAAGGTATGCACTGCCATTGAGTGTCGCGAGCCGCCCGGCCTGGATATCTTCGACCAAGCCAGCTTTGATAAGTGCCTCATGACCAGCAAAGAGCCGTAACGGAATACCATAGCGATCAAGTGCTTGCTGCATGTCATAGACTCGTCCACGAATCTCTGCTACAGGGAGCCGTGGGTACTCATCGTTAGCATGCGGTGTAGCAATCGCGGCGTGAATGCCTTCTTGTACCAGTACACGAGCCAGTGAGAGAGACTCCTGTATCGTCTCTGGCCCATCATCAACGCCAGGAAGGATATGTAGATGTGTATCAATCATAATTTGTACGCACTTATCGCTGGCCCGATATCATCACAGTTGCTGGCGAAGCTGGAACCTGCTTATTTTGCCTGTTCTCGTTGTTCTCATCCTCTTCTTCAGCCTGATAGTAGTAGGAGTAAGCATTGTCATTGCGATTCTGGTAGTGCTTGTTCATGACACAGCCAAGCACACGGCTTCCTGACTGTAGCAGGAGTGCCTTCATCTGCTTGAGGTTCTTCTTGCTAGCGGTTGTGACGTCAACTACAACGAGTACTCCATCCACCTTGGACGCGAGAATGCTCGCATCTGACAGGCCGATGAGCGGTGGGGTGTCGAAGATGATTACCTCAGCACCGCTGCCTGCGAGTGCCGTGAAGAAGCGTTCCATCGCTTTCGAGTCAAGCAATTCGGGCGGATTTGGTGGCATCGGTCCTGAAGGCATCACGCGCAAGTTTGGAATATCCACCGAGTGCAAGTAGGGTTCCAGAGAAAAGCTAGCGGAAAGCGGCTGACTTGATTGCCCCATAAATGGCGTAGAAGCAATGAACTGAAGCTGAGAGCATGCGACTATGGCATTACTTAAGCCACTCTTGCCTGTGGGGAGATGAAATTTCTTGCTCTGCGTCGGACGACGCAGGTCTGCATCGATAAGGAGCGTTTTCTTGCCGGCCTTGGCCATGAAGATGGCGAGATTGGCGGCAACGGTGCTTTTCCCATCTTGTGGTTGTGCGCTCACCACCATCATCGAATGCAGCGACTTGTCAACCATTGAGAACCCAATGTTGGTGCGTAGAATACGATAGGATTCAACGTTTGGGCTGTGTGGAGGTGGATTCACCATCTCCTCACCAATAGTATTCTTGTCCTTCTTATCCTTCTTAGAAGAAGTTTGATTCCAAATCTTCGCCAGGACGGGCCAATCGACTAATTGTGTTAGGGCCTCTTCAGTGCGAACGCGGGTGTCTAATTGCTCGAACAGCATCGCTAGCAAGAGGCCGTTGAGCAAGCCAACCAATAGCCCGATAGCCGTGTTGAGGAGCACATTGGGCCGTGCTGGGCTTGAGGCTGGTTGGGCTGGTTGGGCTATACGCAGGGTATTTCCACTTTGTGCCTCTGTTAACTCAACCTGAGCTAGTAGTGATTGCCACTGCGTATAGTGCTCGCGCAAGGCACTCAATTGTGCGTTCAGCGTGCTTATCTGTGCATTGCTACCTTTCTCTGACTGTAGGGCGGCCAATTGAGATGAGGTGCTGTCTATTTGCTGTTGCGTTCGCTGGAGGTCTTGCTGAATCTGCTGCTGTGATTGAGCATTAATCTGCTGATTCACCTGGTTTTCCTGCTTAATCAACGTTCCAGCGATGTCATTTGCCAGGGCGGCTGCCCGTGATGGGCTCGGATCCGCTACAGTGATCTGAAAAAGTTGTGTATTAGATTCAGCCACCGAAGTTACATTTTTCGTGAGCTCATCGACCGTCAAACCTGGATAGTGCGCGGCCACCTGGCTCAGCACTTGATAGCTGGTTGCTAATTGCGCCTCCGTCTGTACAAGTTGGTCACTGGCAAGCAAGTTATTGATGTCTGCCTGGCTGGTGCCCGCACTGATAGAAATGCGGACGGTTGCTGCCGATTGGTAGATGGGGGTCATCAGCTTAGAGCCGATGAAAGTCCCTAGCCCTATCACCACAAAGCAGCTAACGATCAGCTTCCATCGTTTTATCAGGGTACTCCAATATTGGTCAAATGTCATACTACGCTCCTTTTCCCCATTTTTTATCTTTTGTAGGCATGTTGTTGTGCCATTTCCATCCAAGCAAGATCGGCAGCTACTTCCTGCTGCTCTGGTTGGGCCACCGCAGCATTGTAGAGCCGATTGAGGACAGTGGTGGCGATGGGCCAACTATAGTTTTCAGTGACAAATCGTCGGCCAGCATTGCCCAGTTGTTGGGCCAGCTGTGGATTGTCCAACAGCTTCACAATGCCATCGGCGCATGCTTGAGATTCTTCAGCCACCAGCAGATGTACGCCGTTCTGTGTACCGAGGGCAGAGGAGCAGCGCGGAGTTGTGACTATCGGTGTACACATAGCCAATGCTTCCAGTATTTTGAACTGCGTACCAGCGGCCACCAGTAATGGTGCGAGTGCAACGGATGCTGTACCTAGATAAGGACGGATGTCTGGCACATAGCCTGTCACTGTAATACGCGTATCAGTAGCCAGGGCACGTATCTGCGATGAAGGGTTACTGCCAACAATAGTCAAGCGCACCTGCGGATGCTGCTTCCAGACCAATGGCAAGGTTTTTTTGCAGAAATGGAGAATTGCCTGTGTGTTAGGAAAGTAGTCTAATTTAGCACTGTAGACCAGTGAATCAACCGCGCGAGGCTCTGCTCTGGGTGTGAAATAGTCAGTATCGACACAATTACTTACAACCTGGATGTTGTGCGGTTGACCGGTGAGTTTCCCTAAGCGGTCTCGATCAGACGCGGAGGCGATAACGACTTGATTAAAAGCAGGCAGTTCGCGCCGTTCATAACGACGCATCTTCTGTAGCTCACTATAGGCAAAAGCCTTCTTCAACGGGTTGCGCGTCACCTCTGTTTGCTGTTGCAGAAACCACGAGATACAGTCAACCGAGTCGTAACATACGGGAATATGTTCCTGTGCCAGCACGGCCTTGAGGGCTGGCACCACCTTTATCAATTCTCCATGCACTACATCGATCTTTTGCCTGTAGATCACCTCTTTGATACGCTCTACAAAGGCAGGTGAGCGATAGTAAGCAACACGTAATGGCGTGAGCGTTGGTAATGCTCGCAAGCAATTGGCATACGCTTGCCATTTGGGCAACGGGACCAGATCGACCGAAGTGCAGTATCTCTCTACGTCCTTGACCATCGCTCGCTCATAGTCCTGAACGAGCAATGCGACGAGGGAAATATCATGCGTAGTAGAGAGAGATTTTATCAGGTTGAACGGTCGTGTACGGATGCGTGATGGTACGTAAGGAGTTACAAATAGGATGCGCAAGTTGAGAATCCTCCACTTCTTCCACACATTCAGCTCATTGGCGCAATAAAGGATGGAACATAAGCATACTGCTATGTTTCCAGGTATATTATACTAGTCCCGCAAAATCGATTCGTTCGTATTTCTTCACTCACGCCAACCATAGAGGAAACCCAGTGGGTCTCCTTGTACCCATTTCAGGCTGGTGGAAAAGCCTGCCTCCTGTAGCAGTTTTCGCAGCTCATCGTGCTTTAAGCGAGTAAGTTAGTCGTGAAATCCCAAAGCGTATCTTCCGCACTCGCTGAAGATACGCTTTGGGATTCGATAGGAGTATTGCTTCCTCTGCTCCCTCACAATCCAACTTCAGAAAGTCTATGTGCTTGATCTGGTGGAGATCCATAAAGTCCTGTAGAGTAATACCAGGCACGTCTATACATTTTTCAGTTATGTCAAGCACAAACGTTTTGAGCCGATGTTGTTGACTTGCTCCCGATGCGAGTAATAGTTCCGTTCCACTTTTATCCGAAACAGCAAACTTGAGTGGTATGACATTGCTCAAGTGATTTGCGCGTATATTATGCTCAAGGCATGCAAAATTGCTGGGGAATGGCTCGATGGCATACACAGTATTTTGCGTTCTGGTCGCTGCATAGATCGTAAATACGCCAATGTTGGCTCCAATATCCACCACAACATCGTTCTTCTCAATCGGAAGATAATGGGGAGTATAGATGCCCTGGTGGAAAATGGCCCATACATCCGGCCAATAGATGGCACCAGAATCGAACCGAATGCCATTTTTCAGAATTACCCTGGCAGGTGTTTTGTGTGCTGCAATTGGCATAGCGATTTCAAACCAATTTTGACACTGCATTACAAATTTTGTTGCATCAACTTTCGACATAGTCCTCCTCCTCAAGAACAGCTTTTACATCATAATTTAGATTATAGTGACACCTCCAAAGAGACCGAAACAACAGAGTAGACTTGCATTGGTAAGTATCATGTATAGAAAGAAGTGATACATAGGGATTTGTAGCGTCTATGTACTCAAAGAACTTTGGAGGCAATGTTCATGCCAAGCGCATTGATCACGGGTATTACGGGGCAAGATGGTAGCTATCTTGCGGAGTTCTTGTTACAGAAAGGTTATGATGTGTATGGTGTGGTACGCCGCACCAGCACAGAGAATACACAACGTATCGCTCATTTACTGGACAAGGTCACGTTGATTGAAGCTGACGTGCTAGACCAGTTAGCACTGATTCAAGCACTACGGACCGCGCGGGCTGACGAGGTATACAACCTCGCGGCGATGTCGTTTGTCAGCACGTCGTTTCGACAACCGATTGCGACGGGGGAATATACAGGACTCAGCGTGACACGGATGCTCGAGGCGGTACGGCTGGTAGATTGGCCCATTCGTTTTTATCAGGCTTCCAGTAGTGAAATGTTTGGGAAAGTACACGCGATTCCACAAAATGAAGATACTCCCTTCCATCCTCGTAGCCCTTATGGTGTGGCTAAGCTCTATGGTCACTGGATTACGGTCAACTTCCGCGAGAGCTATGATATGTTCGCTTGCTCAGGCATCTTGTTCAACCACGAGTCGCCGCGGCGCGGGATGGAGTTTGTGACGCGCAAGATCTCTCATGGTGTCGCCAGCATTCAGCTTGGCCTGCAAGAAAAGCTGGTGCTTGGCAATCTCGATGCCAGGCGCGATTGGGGTTTTGCGGGCGACTATGTTGAGGCGATGTGGCGGATGCTCCAGCAAAACGCGCCCGATGACTATGTTGTTGCGACCGGTGTTACGCGTAGTGTTCGTGATTTTGTGGTGGCGGCTTTTGCTGTTGTAGATATTGATGATTGGCAACGCTATGTTGAGGTGGACACTACTCTGTTCCGACCGGCGGAAGTCGATCTCTTGATCGGCGATATAACGAAGGCACGCTCACAGCTTGGATGGCAGCCAACGGTGTTATTTGAGAATCTGGTGAAAATGATGGTAGAAAGCGATGTAGAGACTCTTTCTCATGAAAAAGCCGTGGCTACACGTAGATTTTCGTATGCCAGGTAAGGATAGCCGCTTTCCATGCAATCGAGTAGTCAGCAGATGGGTAGGGAGGACAGCAGAACGATGGAAGATAAATGGAAGACGCAGGTAAGCGTTCCATACAAAGAGGATGAGGAAACAGCCAATGGGCGGGGTATGGAAACGTTGATCTCTCCCCCACGACGGCCAGGTAATAGGAGGCGTCGTTCGCATGCAAGGCGCACATTGCTGGGCATACCTTTCAGAATAATGCTCCTTCTCGTGTGTGTTGGTGTTCTGCTCCTCTCGGTGGGATCACTTATTTCCGTGTTGGAGTACCAATCGTATAATGCGCTTTACCATAAAGACGTAGCTCTTGCCCAGGGGGGAGAGCTCCAGCTAAAAAGTGCTGCCACTTCACTGCAAGCACTGACAAAAAATCCTCTGGATGCCGCGACGGTATTGCTTGCACAGCGCGAGTTTTCCAGTGCCTATACGACGTTTTCCAGGGTGAATGATGACTTGAAATCTATCCCAGCGATGGGAACGCTTCTTCCTGTCTACGGCAGTCGCCTGAGCACGGCATTGAGGTTGGCCCCCCTGGCGGTAGAGATGTCGCAGGCGGGCGTATTGTCTTGCACTATTTTGCAGGTGATTCTCGGTCGCTATCACGATCCCTTGAATACACAGAGTGCGGGCCTGACTTCGACTGATTTCAATGGCATTGACAAGAATTTTTCGCAGATCAAAGGGCTTGTTGAACAGGCTATTAGACAGGTTAACCAGTTGCAGCCCAGCGATCTACAATTTGACCCACGCATTGGCAAGGACGTGGAAATCTTCCACCAGTATTTACCAACCATAGAGACGTGGCTGCACGATGCAGATGCTCTGTTAGCAGTAGCTCCTAGCCTGCTTGGTGTAGGCACACCGTCTCATTATCTCGTTGAAGTGCTTGATTCGACCGAGTTGCGTCCCGGGGGCGGCTTTATCGGCAATTTTGGTATCGCCACGGTGGCCGGAGGGAAATTGATCGACGCGCATATCACCGATATTTATCTGTTCGACAATGCTTTTCGTGCTACCGGACAAGGCATCCCCTACCCAGCAACCTATCAATGGTTTAAACAGTATCTGGCCCCATCGAGCTGGAGTTTGCGTGACTCCAATCTCGAAGCGGATTTTCCAACGTCAGCGCGGATGGGCGAACTCAACTATCAACGCGAAGGTGGCAATACGCCTCTGCAAGGGCTTATCGCCATTACGCCCGCTCTCATTCAACATCTGCTGGCGGTGACGGGACCTATTGCTATGCCAGAATACCATGAGACGGTCACGGCGCAGAATCTGGTCGATCTCATCCATTATCACCAGGTTGGCCCGGGGCGAGTAGGGGATGATGTTCCTTCTGCCGATGGGCATTCTTCTGTCCGCAAGCATTTTACTGAACTATTAGCTGAGCATTTTATGGCGCGTACACATCAATTGCCATCTTCAACGATGGCTACATTCATACGGGTGATGATGAATGACTTGCACACAAAAGATTTGCAGGTCTATTTCAATGCAGATGCAGCGGAAACCGCGCTACAGCATCTGCACCTGGCGTCAACCATCGATGCAGAGGTGAATGATGGTCTGTTTGTGGTGGATGCCAACATTTCACAAAATAAAGCCAGTGATCTCGTTGCTACTACCTTGAACGATCAGGTGACGATTGATGCGAACGGGAATGCTCTTCATCAGACGACGCTGCGCTATTCGTGGATGACTGCTGGAAATGTCTATGGGCCTTTAATCTACCGGGATTACGTTCGCGTGTATATACCAATCGGCAGTGTCGTGAGGCAGCAGCAAGGATGGAAGCCAGCTGGAACGAGTACTGCCTATGGGCGTGAAGTACTCGCCGGTGCTATTTTCTTCAGGTTCCAGCAGACCCTCACACTCCATCTCGTGTGGATGGTGCCACACGCGGCTAAAAAAGATGCCCAAGGGTGGCATTATCAGTACGAGATGCAGCGACAGGCAGGGACACACTGGGTACTAAACCTGGAGGTAGACGTGCCTTCCTGTGCGACGATCAAAACTACCTTTGGTGGATTGGCTGCTGGCAGTAAAAAAGCTGTGGCTCTTCATAAACCCGTCAATGAAGACATGCTTTTGGGGGCTGATTATAGCTGCTGACAGTTCCAATGAAATTTCAGGATAATAGACAGAATACCCCTGGCATCCCCATTGATGCCAGGGGTATTGTTTTACGCGGAAGCTAGGATTCCCGCGCTCTTGGTGCCATACCCCAGAAGAGCAAGGCGATAAATATGATGAAGAAGAGAATCATCAAACCCATCAGCGTGTCTACCACACCTGACAAATCAAGCTGGAAGAGGGCCGCGCTGATAAAGGTCAGCATAATGATCCCGCCAATAATGGGGAGTATGAAGAGCACATTCATACGCGTCTCTGATCGCATCGGTCGTGGCTCATGTACCACATAATCCATGTCTGTATCGAGAGGCTCCATAAACAACCTTTCTACATCACCAGGCATTGTCCGTTCACGCTGCCTGTGTAGTACACAATTTCGCAATGCTATTGAAGTCGCAAGCCAAATACTGTGGTCAAGCTTGCAACCGGCAATAACCCTTCTTCAAGGCAATAGGCAACATACCGCCTATAGACACTATTATAGTCCCCGTTTGCCGCTTACGCAACTCCCCTTTTCCGAAAAAGCTAAAAAAAAACGGCCACAAAGGCCTAAGCAACAGAAGTCTGGACAGATACAGTCCAGGTTTCAGAATCGGAATGGGGAGAGGAGTTTTGGTCAAGGGTGGAAGAGATTTGCGGCAAAGAACGGAACTTGTTGAGGTAACGACGCAGTTCAAAGGCATTTAACTGATACATCGCACCATCAATGGTAGAGGCAATGTGGCCTTCGGCGATTGCGCTACATATGTCAGCGAACGTTGGGGTACGGTCAGCCATGAGTTAACCTCCCTACAAAATACTGTGATTCTCAATAGCCCCAGTTCAATCACGAATGTGCTCATGATTACTGCTTCTTACCGCATATTACGAATGTGCGGCTGCTATAGTTTCACCAAGGAGAACACAGGAACGTGCCTATTTTATTTCACCTATCGACATGACTTGCCGATTATTCATCCTCCCCTTCGTCAGAAATTGTTGTTTCATCATCTTCCAACAAGCCCGGTATAGGTTCAATATACATCATCCTACGGATAAGGTCAACCTGCTTGATGACGTCTTTGATGGCGGGTATGAGAACTTGCTTGCCGTCAGCTGCTTTTAGCACATAGACGTCATTGCTACCAGTGATGATGATATCAACGATGGGGCCGATAGTGCGTCCACTCAGCGTCACCACCTGCAAGCCCAAAATATCATGTTGGTAGTAGGAGTCAGGGGGTAGCTTAGCCAGTTGATCGATAGGAATCGTCAAGTCAAGGTTGCGCAAGGTGTCGGCGACAGTAGCATCTTCGATACCAGCCAGTTTCATGACCACCATTTCCCCTTTATAGGGGCGAACACTTTTGATGCGATGGCGTTTGCGATCTGGGCCAAGGTGGATGGTCTCAAGTTCGGCGAAGCGATTGGGGATATCGGTCAATGAAAGCACCTTTAATTCGCCATGCACGCCAAAGGGGGCTACCACTATGCCAATAGTAGCCCATTCAGTTTCACTTTTTTCTGGCACCTGTGCTGTCCTCTATAGAATCTCTAGTGACGTATGCCGAACTTCACGCGCACCGGCTCGCAGCAAGGTGCGCATAGCTCTGGCGACTCGCCCCTGACGACCAATCACTTTGCCAAAATCATCGGGTGCGACATGCAATTCTAAGACCAGGGCATTATGATCATTGCGAACTTCACGCACCTGCACAGCGGACGGATCATCCACGAGTGACTGAGCAACGTATTCAACCAGTTTACGCATAGCCAACCCACCCCTTACTTACTGTAGCCTGGATAATTATTCAGCCTTAGCGTCATTAGTAGCAACAGGAATCTTGCTTTGCTCGAAACGGGCCAAGATGCCTGAGCGTCGCAACAGTTGTGTTACGGAGTCGGTAGGTTGTGCGCCATTTTTCAGCCAACCGATGGCCTTCTCTTCATTAATATGAATGGCGGACGGTTCTACCAGGGGGTTATACCACCCCAGGTTCTCAATGATGCGGCCATCGCGTGGCGACCGCGAATCAGCGACCACTACGCGGTAGCTGGGGGTCTTCTTCATACCCATACGTTTTAAGCGAATTTTAACAGTCATGCGTTCTTATTCTCACCTCTTCCCCTTGGGCTATTTCATTGGCCTGTACAAGGGGTCTGTATTATTAGCGGCACCATGTTCGGGCGAGGCATAGAAACCATCCCTGAACTTCGGCCTACCTAGAATAGCATGGAGTAAGCGAAATGTCAATCGTATTGGGCGACCAACAACCGCTTACTATCGGCTACCAACCACCCCCAACGCGATGGAGCTTGACAAAATTTGTGCGGGCCTGGCTCGCGACAGGGAGTCCACCCATAATAACCACATGATCGCCGGGTTTTTGCAGTTTATCGTCCTGCAAGCGTTTATCAACTACGGAGATCAGTTCTTCGGTTGTACCCTGCATGGGGAGGATATGAGGCCAGACCCCCCACCAGAGGGCAAGTTGGCGATAGACGCGCTCGGACGGTGTATAGGCCAGGATGGGAGTGCGAGGACGGTCTTTCGAGATCAAGTGGGCCGAGGCACCAGAACGGGTGAAGACTACGATGGCTTGTACGCTAGCCTCCTCAGCGAGAGCGCGAGCCGCGTGGCTGACGGCGTGGGCCTGGGTGAGACGTTTGCATTGAGGCTGACGAGCTGTACGATTACCGCTCTCGGTTTCAAGGGCGATACGCACCATCATTTGCACTGCTTCAATAGGATAGGCTCCCGCGGCGGTTTCCCCACTGAGCATTACAGAATCCGTTCCATCGAGGATAGCGTTGGCTACGTCACTTGCTTCCGCTCGCGTGGGACGCGGATTGGTAATCATTGATTCGAGCATCTGCGTCGCCGTTATGACTGGCAAGCCAAGGTCATTGCAGCGGTTGATAATGCGCTTTTGAATTAAGGGTACTTTCTCTGGAGCCATTTCGACGCCCAAATCGCCACGAGCTACCATAACGCCATCGACCACGTCGAGAATTTCATCCAGGCGTGCGACCGCCTCCGGTTTCTCCAATTTGGCGATCAAGGGAATGCCTATTTGTGTCAACTTGCCCGCGTTCAGTTCGGCTTGATACTGTTTGATAAGCTGCTTAGCCTCCACCACGTCCTCCGGTTTGCGCACAAAACTGAGGGCTACATAGTCTACTTTGTGCAACACGCCAAACTTTAAGTCGTCCCGGTCTTTTTCCGTCAATGCTGGCGCACTGACAGCTACGCCCGGCAGGTTGATACCTTTGTGCTCTTTGAGCAACCCACCATGCACCACGAGGCAACGCACATCCGTCTCATTATGAGCAAGGACACGCAGTTCTAGCAGACCATCATCCAGTAGAATGCGATCCCCTACCTTCACATCCTGGGGCAACGGTTGATAGGTGGTAGCAAACATATCGGCATCACCAATAATGGGGCGCGTTGTAATGGTGGTTTCGGTTCCATCTACTAACATGACCGGCTGTCCATCTTTTAGCTGCCCTGTACGTATTTTTGGCCCCTGCAAGTCTTGCAAAATAGCTACCGCACAACCCAGGCGTGCGGAGATACTGCGAACACGTTCGATGACGATGGCATGATCGTTCTGTGTACCATGCGAAAAGTTGAGTCGTGCGACATTCATCCCCGCACGCATCAGTTGTTCAATGCGCTCTTCGCTATTGGAGGCTGGGCCGATGGTGCAAACGATTTTGGTGTGCCGCATGTATTTTCTCCCTTTTATTGCTGCTCTGAAATAGTTTGGTATACAGTCATTAGTTTACCCCATTCCGGGCTGCTATGCATTCAGCCGCTTAATCACTGTCTCTACCATTTAGAAAAGTAGTATGCATGGGAAAGCTCCTGGCTATCTTTGGCAACCAGGAGCTTTCTCATGCATACTCTAACGAAGCATTAGAACTGCTTCCTCAATGGGGAATAATCCCTGGAATGAGGTACTGCTGTGCCATTACTAACAACCCTAGCAAGACCGCCAGGATGATGCTATGGAAAAACGTGCGACGGATAATCAAGCCTTCCTTTCCGACCATAGTGGTGGTGGAAACGCCCGTTGTGACGTTCTGGGGCGATATCATCTGACCATTTCACCACTTTTACATCTGAAATGATGGGCGCGTCCTTCTCGGTTAATCCATACTGCTGCATAAGTTGCCAGTCTTCCCAACATACTTCATAGGGTATATCTTCTTCTACGAACTTCTTAACTCTTGCGCCTACTCCTGGGAGACGTTGCACTCGAACAAGTATAGCTCTGAATGAGCGTGTAGGCAACATTGGCAAGAGTTGCGAACGTGGCGTTGTTGGGTAATGTTCTCTCAAAATGGCGTCTTCTTCTGGTGCCCAGTGTATAGAGGGACTACCATTGCGAAAACAGATAGCCTCTGACTCTCCCCAATTCGGGTTAAACCACTTGATAGCTACTCTAAAAAACCTGGGAGTAAGATTTTCAAGAATTACCTCCTTGACGAAAAGGTCTATCATTATTGGGTACTCTTCAGGTAATGCAACCTCCTCCCATTGATTACCTACCTCTTTCATAAGCTGCTGAAAGCCAAGGCGGCGTTCGCCACGTGCAACGGCTAGAATTGCATTGTTTTTGCGTACATTGAGCCTCTCTAGTTCCCGTAGGTGTTGCTTGTAGCTAGCTGCGGTTACTGCTAATGCTTCGGGATATTGGGCAGGTGCGCCGCTTTTAAGCTGTGCCTCTAACTGAACAATCAATGTTTTGACCGCTTGTATGTCCCGTGCTAGGCATGGTTCAAATCAATGTGCCTGTTCAAAGTGTTACATTGATTTGAACCATGCCTTACAGATAGATTGTTGTTGTTATTCTAGTAGTTTGCGTTTAGTGGTCAAGTGGCGTGTGATGCTTGTTCGATACGAAGATACGAAGTTTCTTCTTGTTTGTAGAGCTTATATATGTTATGATTTGTCGATACATTGCGTTGGAGGATATACGATTTTGGCAAAGGATGAACGAAAGGAACCCACACAAGCGCAACAACAAGTCTACGATAATTTCCTCAAATCGCTGTTTGAGGGCCGGGAAAAGGACATTTTACCGTATTTTCTGCCGGACGTTGAATACCTGGAAACCCTGGATATTGAAGCCCACCGCACAACCCTACGAACAGATCGGGTGTATAAAGTGATGCTTGAAGAACAATTGCACATTGTTGATGTTGAGTTCGAGACAGGCTCCTATCCGCATATGGAGGCACGGTTGCTCGACTATCATGCCTACCTCTATCGCAAATATAACCTGCCTGTGATATCCATCATTGTGTATCCGTTTCGAACGAAGATGGCCATTTCCCCGTTGCGTGAAGTCAGTGGGGGAAAGGAACTCCTGCTCTTTCACTTTCGTATGCTTCCTTTATGGCAGTTAAAGGCCGAACGCTATCTCAACGAACATGCTGTTCTCATGTATTCGTTATTACCAACGATGGAGGGAACCAATATCCAGCTTCTGGGCAAAGCCATTGACGAAATGATAGAATACTATCAAGACGATCAAACCACATTAGCGCAAGAACTGCGGTGGATGGGTATTGTATTGCGGCGAGCGGATACTGTCCCACTCGCAGACAAACGTCAAATCGAGGAGCGACTCAACATGTACGACGATTTATTCGAAAAAGACCCCAAGATGCGGAGAATACGCGCCGAGAGTAAGGCCGAAGGTAGAGCTGAAGGTGAAGCTGCGGGCAGAGTTGAAGGTGAAGCCGAAGGTGAAGCCAGAGGCAAAGCTGAGGGGTTACAGCTCGCCCTGGTCACGGTCATCGAGGAACGTTTTCCCCCTTTAGCTGAGTTAGTGCAAGGGAAGATCACGCGGATTGATAGACCCGATGCCCTGAGACTGTTGTTGAAAGGGATAGCGGCGGCTCCTGATGAAGCGTCTGCTCGTCTCCTGCTTGAGCTACTGGTGGCGTAAGGAACGGATGATGGGATACGTTCAATTTGACATCAGCCTTGCCTATGCTATACTCTGGTAGTAGTGTTATCAAGCAATGCGGCGGATAACGAGGTAGTTATCCGCCGCTCTTTTTTTGCGACGTGGCAATGATTGAAATGCCTATAATAAGTACAATTGAGCACATATTGAGTGCATAACAAGTTAGCTGTTGCAAGCAGCGTAGATGGAGTGAAGTATGACCACGCAAGAACACAAGGCGATACCCGTCCCGCACGTTGAACCACGCGCCCCCATTCCAGCGCAGAATCTGCGTATTCCTGGCCCAACACCTGTCCCCGTCGAAGTATTGGCCGCTCAGGCACAGCCGATGATTAACCATCGGGGGCCAGAGTTTGCCGCCATTCTGCGGCGCGTGACCGAGCGTTTGCAATATTTCTTCCAGACCAGCTCACCGGTACTGACCTACCCGGCTTCCGGCACGGGCGGGCAGGAGTCCGCCATAGCTAATCTCTTCTCGCCGGGCGATCATGTCGTCGTCATCACCATTGGGGCCTTTGGCAACCGCCTGGCTAAGATTGCCAATGCTTATGGACTCCAAGTTTCTCGTATCGAATTTCCGTGGGGTGCGGCGGCTGACCCCAATGTGGTTGCCGCTAAACTCAAGGAGTTGCAGCCCTATCGTGGCGTGCTAATGACCCATAACGAGACATCGACTGGCGTCATGAATGATGTTAAAACGTTGGCGGAGGTCATTCGGCAAAGCACCCCTGACGCGCTCATAGTGGTGGATGCAGTCAGTTCGTTGGGCTGTGTACCTTTAGAGATGGATGAATGGGAGCTTGATGTTGTCTTCACAGGTTCGCAAAAGGGTTGGATGACCCCGCCTGGACTGATGATGATCGCGCCGGGGCCGCGTGCGCTAGAGGCCAGCAAAACGGCCAAATTGCCACGTTTCTACTTTGACTGGGCCACTACGCGCAAGAGTCTTGAGTCCAATCAGCACCCAACGACACCGCCGGTCTCCATCTTCTATGCACTCGACCTGGCACTGGAAATGATGCTGGCCGAGGGACGCGATGCCATTTTTGCTCGCCACCAGCGCAGTGGCGACTACGTGCGCTGGCGTGCCAAACAGATGGGACTGCAATTGCTCTCCGATCATGCCAATGCTTCCAATACGGTGACAGCGATAGTCTCGCCAGATGGTATTGATACAAAAGCCTTGCTGAAAACATTACGTGAGCAAGATCATGTCGTGCTCGGTGGAGGGCAGGAACACCTGAACGGCAAAATATTCAGGGTGGGTCATCTCGGCTACTTCCAAGAAGTAGATTTGGTAGAGGCAATGGATAAGATCGAACTGCGGCTCCGTGAATTTGGTTTCAGCAAATAGGATAGACGTGTAGAGGTAGGACAGAGAGGATGTATTGATATGGCAGAGGTACGAGGTGAGGTGGCAGAGAACATTCACATACTGATCACTGATCGTATTGCACGCGAGGGCATCGAGCTTTTACAAAGCCAACTCCCGCAGGCCCAGATAGATGAGCGGCCCGGCATCAAAGCGGAGCAACTCAAGTCTATCATTGGCACTTATGACGCGTTGATTGTGCGTAGCGAAACGCAGGTCACCAGCGACATATTAAGCGCAGCAACACGTCTGAAGATTGTTGGACGGGCAGGAGTCGGAGTTGACAATATCGATACGGAGGCGGCGACACGCCAGGGTATCATGGTGGTCAACTCCCCCACAGGCAATATTGTGGCGGCCGCGGAACATTCCATCGCAATGTTGATGGCACTGGCGCGACAGATTCCGGCAGCGAATAGCAGCACCAAGTTGGGCAAGTGGGAGAAAAGCCGCTTCCTGGGCGTTGAGGTGCGCAATAAAGTGCTGGGCATCATCGGTCTGGGAAAAGTGGGAACAGAGGTAGCGCGACGGGCGCAAGGTCTGGAAATGCAAGTGATTGCTTTTGATCCCTATGTGGGGCCAGAGCAGGCACGCAAACTGGGCGTACAGATGCTCAGCATGGACGAGGTGCTGCAACAGGCCGACTTCGTGACACTGCATACCTCTTTGACCAGTGGACCCAATGGCACACGCGGCTTGATTAGTACCCACGAACTACAACTACTCAAACCCACAGCGCGGTTGATAAACTGCGCCCGCGGAGGCTTGATTGACGAGGAGGCTCTGCTCAATGCGTTAAACGAGAAGCGACTGGCGGGTGCCGCGCTCGATGTATTTAGCCAGGAGCCGATACGTGATAACGAGACGTTGAAACAACTGCTGGCCGACGAGCGCATCATCGCGACTCCCCACCTGGGAGCATCAACGGAAGAGGCGCAAGTTGGAGTGGCCACGGATGTTGCGGAACAGGTTGTCGCGGTGTTGCGGGGTGGTTTCCCGCGTGCGGCTGTCAATGCGCCATTGATTCTGCCCGAAACCTTGCAGGTACTGCAACCCTACATGCGCCTGGTGGAGCAAATGGGACGCTTGTATACGCAATTACAGCCGGGACCACTCAACAAGATTGAGTTGGCTTGTAGTGGTGAGATCGCAAACTATGATCTCCGCCCCTTGCAAGCGGCTTTGATTAAAGGGCTGCTGGAATCGGTTTCCGATGCGCATGTCAATATGATTAATGCACCGGGCCTGGCAAAACAGTGGGGATTGGAGATAGTGGAGCAGAAAAGCACATTGTCTGCCGAGTTCGCCAATCTGGTAACGCTGCGCATGGTAGGTGCGAATGGGCATGTCTCATCGTTCGCGGGGAAACCCGGCTCTGGCGATGAGCAGGTGGAGGTGCTCAGTGGAACGGTGATGCATGGGGAGCCGCGTGTGGTGTGCGTCGGTCGCTATTGGACGGAATTTGTGCCGGAGGGCTATATCCTCTTCTGCCGCAATCCCGATCAACCTGGCATGATTGGTCGCGTTGGTATGATATTGGGCAAGGCCAATGTCAATATTCGCCACATGGATGTCGGTCCTATTGTACGTACCCCTAAAGTTCGCAATGGTCAATGGGCCCAACAGGCACCTGACACTGCCTTAATGATTGTATCAGTGGATGATCCCATACCCGATTGGGCTTTACAAGAAATCGTTGCTGCCGGAGATATCTTCGGCTTGACACTGGTCAAACTGTAGAGGCCGAGAGCAGTGATGAGGGCTTCACCTCTCATCACTGCTTCAAGCTCTATTGATCAGTGCGGATTAAATTTCCACCAGCTTGCGCTGGGGTTCCTCGCCGGGAGCCTCTTCAAGAGTAGGCTCTAGCCTGGCAGTGCGGCTAAGGTAGCGACGCAGCATAACGCGTGTAAAGCAGTACAAGGCGATGAGCAGTAGCAGTGCGCCCAAGGTGGGTATGGTGTAGTCGCGCATAAGGAGGATCGCGAGTTTCCAATGAGGTCCCAGAGCGGCTCCTATGTTTACCATTACAATGCACCAGATAATAGAGCCTGCCAATGCTGCACCGAAGAATCGCTTGAACGGCATGGTGGTGATACCGCCAAAGAAACACGTAAATGGACGCACATAGGGAGTCATGCGCGAGAAAAAGATCATCCAGATGCCAGCCTTATGGAACCAGCGTTCCGTGAGGTCTATCTTTTGTGTACTGATATGGAAGAATGCAGCCAGGCGCAAGAAGGCTGGCCGTCCCCCATGTGTACCAATGACATAGGCCGAACAAGCACCAGAGATACTACCGAGGATCGCCACACTAATGAGTAGCCAGAGACTGAGATGGCCAAAAGAGGTCAACGCTCCAGTGAGCAGCAACAGCGTATTATTTGCTACTGGAATGCCAGAGCTTTCCAGAAAAAGCGTCAAAGCGACGATAGTATAGATCACAAGCGGGTTTGCTTGCATGATAAAGTCAATAACGACGTGCAAACCGTCAATCCTCTTCTCTTACAATGTATGAACAGGTGGGGGACACCTTAAAACTATTGTATTCTCGTACTCAAGTAGTAAGACGATTGACGACGACGAAAGTTGCGTACCTATGCTTTTTTGCAACCTTTGCCAGAACAATGCGTAAGATGTGTTGTAGCACATGAGTTATACTAGATAGCATTGGCAACATACCCTTATGAATAAAATAAGATAAGAGAGAAGAAGAGTTCTATATGACAACAGTGGCTCCCAAGACAACCAATGAGCGCAAATATTCCTTGAGGCCGACAAGAGGGCAGGCAGGCTTTGCCTTTACCGTGCTCTTCGTGGTTAATGTACTGAATTACGCGGATCGCTATGTGCTTTCAGCAGTTCTACCGAGCATCAAAGCTGAATTTAACCTGTCAGACTTTGAGGGAGGCCTGCTCATTTCGTCCTTCCTGATCGTGTATGCCATCGCGACACTTCCTCTGGGCGTATGGGCCGATAGAGGTATACGAAAAAATATAGTTGCGCTCTGCGTTGGCCTGTGGAGTGTAGCTACTGCCCTGGCAGGATTCACGCAAAATTTGCTACAGTTGTTCAGTATGCGTTCAATACTGGGTATTGGCGAGGCCGGATATGCGCCCGCCTCACTTTCACTGCTGGGCGACTTTTTTAGTAAAGCCAGACGAGGCCGCGTGCTCTCGTTCTGGTCGATTGGGACGCTGGTAGGTGCAGCCATCGGGGTCGCGCTGGGTGGACGTGTAGCGGACACGCTGGGATGGCGGTGGGCTTTTTACATTGTCGGTATTCCCGGCTTGATCGTCGCCTTCCTCGCCTGGCGCATACGAGAACCGGCACGGGGCGTATTCGATAGCGAAAGCGGTGGGAGAGCAGAGGCGACAGAGGTTGGACACGGCAAATTTGGCAAAGATTTCTGGAATATCGTGAAGAGCCTGTTCCGCATTCCCACATATTGGATATTGGTTGGAGCATTGGTCTTTAGCTTCTTCACCATTGGTGGGACTTCTTTCTGGCTCACGACTTACCTTACCAGAGATTTCAGGTTATCGCTGACAACGGCAGGAGCCATTGCGGGCGGAGTACTGGTGAGTAGCGGATTGATAGGCACCATACTGGGTGGCTGGATTGCCGACTTTATACAGAAACGCTATCCCGAAGGACGCCTGTTTACCTGTATGTTAGGCTTTTTGATCGGTGCGCCGTTGGTACTGCTCGCTTTGTTTATTCAAAATCTACCGCTCTTCATAGCAATGTTCATTGTAGCGGCCATCTCGCTTAATTTCTGTACGGGTCCTTTAAATGCCGTTATCCAGGACATTATCGCGCCTAATATGCGGGCGACAGCAGTAGGGCTGGCCCTCTTGCTGGCGCACTTACTGGGAGATGCGGCAGCACCCACGATTATTGGCTTGATTTCCGACCATTCTACCTTGGAGACGGCCCTGATTGTGACTGCACCGACCTTCCTCTTGCTGGCCGGCATCGTCTGCCTCCTCGGCCTTAAGACGGTGGCAAGGGATATGAGTCGCATGCAAAAGCAGTTACAGGGATAACACTCACGCACGAAGATAAAGCGAAACCACCTATCAAATTGATAGGTGGTTTTTTGGAGCGGGTTACGGGGCTCGAACCCGTGGTCTCAACTTTGGGAAAGTTGCATGTTACCACTACACCAAACCCGCATCTAGACATTACTAATGACAAAGAGGATTATAGCTTATTGCTGCTCGAAAGTCAAGCATTTATTGACGTTCATTACCCAGACGCTGAGAAAATTGTGCTGGTGATTGCGCATTATAAAGCCGCAGTCTTCCATCTCATTCAGCGGTGGGCAAGCGTTCCCTCGTTACATATTCCTGTATGAAGGAGAGCAGATATGCTGCCGCGACAGAAGCCGCATAGCGATGATAGGCATCATTTTTATCGGCATCAGCATAGTCGCTCACCCCTTTGACTAGTAGCGCATGTATGGATGGAAAGTCAGCAAGAATACGATAAAAAGTAGCGCCCTCCATATCGATAGCAATGGCTCCTCGCACCGGAATCTGTACATTCCTAAAAGGGTTATCGGCTCGCACCGCACTGCCGGAAGCCATCGTCTTGAGATGAAGCATGGAGCGGAGAGGGTCTTTAAAAGGAAAGCTCTCCTTCCCATAGCGGAGTTCATGGACTCTGGCAGGGTTGATGAGTTTCCATTCCTGAGTCAGATACGGTGAATCTCCTCGTTGTAATTCGGTGATAATTTCTCGCCAATCTGGTGCATGCCTCTTGAGTATTTTTTCTTCAACCTCATCCAGGCTTCCAGTCGTCGCTAGCAATGTATTCAGTAACCATTCACGCTGCTGACGCCTTGAATGAGGTCTGCGACGTATCTTCACAACGGCTGCTTCCCATTGATCAAACATCTGTGCGAACTGCAAGACTTCTGATTTAGGTGAATACGTTATAGTATCATGTAAGTAAAGCTGCTGACCATGATTGTCACGCGTAAACTTTCCAGTATCATACGTAAATGCACGTTCCGCTACCACGATATCACCAAGATGAACAGCCTCCTTATCTCCAGCGCAAATACCCGTCATGGCAGAAAATCGTGGTCTGCACTCCTCCAGCACTCTTTGCAGATGAAGCCCCAGTTCAACAGAGCCATAACGAGGCGGACAGGATACATGAATGGTCAGAGGTTCTCCTCTATGGTTCCGCATAGTGGCATGATAATATCCGTACCGATTGCGTTGACTATATCCTTTCTCGAACTGGATTGTGCATTGCTGTGTCAACACATGCATGAAGGCCCTGGCTTCCTCGGTGAGAGCGCAGACAATGCATATATCAAACGTGCGATTACCACTGTGCTGCTCAGCTTGTTGTATGTCAGGCTGTAGAGACGTGTTTGTAGAAGGTACGCCATATTCGTATGGCTCCAGGAGGAAGGTCGGTATTTCATCTGGGGCTTCGACGTATTCTTCTCCTGTCTCTGTTACATGGATTTCCGACAGTTGTGCTTGCACCTCTAGCAGAACATCATCTGTCAGTGCTCGCTGTAAGGCCGCTACGCATAACTCCCGTATGGTTTCACTGCCTGCCCCTTTTGCCAGAGATACCAGGCAGTCAATTTCTTGAGTGGAGCGCGTTGGCAGATAGCGAATGATATCCGAGATGAGGGTGAAGCGTTCACTGCCCTCAGCGGGAACTGGTTGTATGCAGATTATCTGCCCAATGTGTCGCACTTCCTGCTCAATCGCTTCTCCCTTTTCCCCATTTCTTTGTATGTGGAGCAGGCGTGCTGGGAGAATTGCCAGCAGATCATTCCATTCATCTTGTTCGCAGGATATGTAAGAGAGGCGTGCCAGTACTTTCTCTGTCAATTCGTGAGTAAAAAAGGCATGTTGCAGGGTCTGTAAATAAAAGGGCTGCTCTAATGGCACTTCACCTTGAACTGCTCGAAGATTCTGCAACGTATGCATATCGCGCAGAAAACGTAGATACCGGACCTCTCGAGGGTCTTGCATAAAGCGCAGCTCGCGAATATCGAGCCAATAGCGGAGATAATCAAGGAAATGCTCGTCAGGAGAAGCGGCTTCTCCAAGAGATTGCAGATCATCCAGTGCCAGGAGACAGTCAGCGAGGGTAGCCAGAAAACGCTGTGCAAACCGCTGTATTGGTTGGTTATCACGCTCGAAATGCTCTACGATCAGTGCTACTATGGATTGTACATCCTGATGGTTTGGAAAGAGCGTACACCAGAAAAAGACACATTCCTGGTAACTGATATAGTGGCCCGAAAGCAGTTGATCTTCGAGATACTGTTGGCACATGTCTTTCCAAGGTAGCTTGGACAATCGTTGTGCTTCTGTTAGGAGAGCGAGCAAGTGGAGTGTCAGTGGATAGCGCACCTCCTCGGCGGCAGAAAGCAGTGCCTGATGAATTGCAAGGCTGCTTTGTACTTCGTGTTTCGTTATATAGCCTTCACGGTGCTGATCGAGCAGGAGTTGCCAGCGTCTGAGACTAATATCGCCAGGCCACTCTTCACTTCCCTCATCCTTTTTTGGAATGACGATAGGAGTCAGAAGCACACGGCTTTCCAGCGAATAGTCGACCAAAAGTCGGAGTTGCTCAGGGGAATCATCAAAATGGCGTCGAACACTAGCCACAAGCATACCCCCGGGGCCATAGATGCCGAGTAAAGAAAGGATCGTGAGAGCAAGGTCAGCCACCACAAGATCAGAAGATGGGAGCACACTGGGAGTGGGCTGATAGCTTCCAATAGCAGGTAAGCCTGTCAGAGCCAGCAAAGGTGGGAGCAAGGTTGAAAGGATGGCTGGAGAACAGGGCGTTATCTGTTCGATAAAGAGAGCGAGCAACGTCAGAACAGCGCGTTGATAGACTGGCTGTTGGTGATTGCTGATGGTATCGCGCAGGACAGCGAGAACGGTTTCGCTGGATTCTTTGTAAGGAAGGCTCTGGAGCCAGTGTCGCATGATATCTTCTATATGCGAACAACCTTCATAGTGGCGGGCGTTTTGCATTTTTTGATAGGTATGCACGAGTTGTTCAGCAACGTATCGCTCGATTCTTGGATCAATCGCAAACGGCCCAGCATCAATGATGCACTCGGCAGCCAGACGAAGACGCAGTTCCCGGTCCGCCGACATCTCCTTTGTTGGTGTGAGCAGCAGCGTTCTGATCATCTCGTGGGCCAGGTTGTTATGGTGTTTACTGGCGTGAGCTACCGCCAGCAGAAAAGGTTCGCGCCAGGAGCTATAATTAGCAAACACGTTATGTACAAAACCTGCGATCTTTCCTGGGTCGCTTACCAGCGTGGTAAGGATGTAGCGAGCGGCAAAGTACTCTTGAAAGGTACGATGGAGAAAACCGTAATAATCACCAGCCCGAAAGACAAAGAGACCCACCTGTACGCGCATCTTATGAAGAAACGCCTCCGCCTCCTGTAGTACAGGTAACCCACTACCACGCTCCTCCTGCTCAACTGTCTGTATGAGTGAGGCCATGACCTCGTTTTTGTGGGCGAAGCCATTTCCCGTCTCCTGCATGTGCCACGCTATCGCACCAAGGCGAAGCATAATCTGCTCTTCAGAGAGCAATGAACGCTCTGATACTCTATTGCGTCGCATGATAAGGGTCTGAGTAAAAAGGTGGTAAAGTTCAACGCGCTGTCTGGGTACAGCGACGTTATTCTGCTGCATGACCGCCAGCAATGTAAGCAGGAGGGGATTCTCGACCAGCGTCTGTAACTCTGACCGTTCACGGATACTGGCCCGAAGTTCCTCTGTTCGCCGTTGCACCTCTCTTTGAAAGGTCTGCGTCTGTGTACCCGGGTCGAGAGACGTGAAAGCAGGGTCCAGGCGGACAATAGCCTGGCTCCAACGAGGTAAAAAAAGGTCGATTTGCGCTGGCGTAAGTTCTGCGATGGTATAGTGTGGGTACCGTGGAAACGCCGCCTGATCATAGCCAGCAACCCGAGTGGTCACTAGAAAACGGTTAAAAACGGATGGTTCGAGAGCGTCGCTGTATATGAGGATAAAATCTCTGATTTCATCCTGGATAGCGAAGCGCAGGCGAGGATCACTCACCTCATCCAGCCCATCGAGCAGCACCAGACTTTTTCCAGCGTTCAAGCACTCTTTAAGGAAGTGTGAGAGTCCTGGAATATTGAAGCGATCCAGAGCGTACTTGAGATACTCTAACAGTGACAAATCTGGCATATCATTGCGCCGGGCGGCATAGTCTCCCAGTTGTATCATAAAAGGAACAAGCGACGGGGCAAGTTGGAGCGACAGCGCACGGTTGCTCTGTTTCAGACAACGACGAGCCATAAAGAGGGTGAGACATTTTACCAGGGTGCTTTTTCCCATCCCTGGATATCCCTGAAGAATAGCTGCCGGTCGTTCGGGTGTGAATAGCTGCCAGAACTCGTCGATACTGATGGTCTTATCGCTTTTGGAGGCTTCGTACCAGCTTCGTTCGGCAATAAACATGAAATGTGCCAGGTCTTTTAAAGGAAGTTGGTTTTTCAGCCGTCGTTCATACTCCTGTAGTTCACTCGACGTTAAAGGATATTCTGTCAGAGGGCGATTGGGGCGCAACCGCAGAGGGAGAAATACCTCATCGAGTGGGACGCTTTGCTGGACAACGTGAGAGGGTAAACCCGTGATATCAATGAACCTGGTATGCCTAATCACATGACGGAGATACCGCTCTTGTACTTCTTTCTTTGCTGCTGGAGTATCGGTACTGGACCCGTCAGCACGGGTATCGCTTGCTGGCTTGCTCAACTCTTTCCGTCTCTCAAAAGGCTTTTGGTCGGTGTAGTGCTGAACGATCTGCTGCAGAAAGTGCCGATCCTCAGTTAGCAGGTCTTCATCTCCTGACGAATGAATCACATATATGAGCAATGAGATCAACCAGGATTCGCCAGGAGTTACAGCATCGAGATTCGTCAACAATTCGGCAAGAAGCAAGTGAAGAAAGACCGATGCACTTGCTTTGGGTGGTACCCTTTCAAGGAGGTGCGATAAACCAGCGTTAATGAGGAGTGCGCGGCGCAATGCTTCTTGCCGCAGAAAAGGATGTTTTGCCAGAATATGGGCAAGCCGCCTACGCATCGCCTCTTCCAAAACCATTATCACACCGCTCATTCATCGTTTTTACGAGATCATTTTTCCATGGGACGCGAACATTTTCGACCCGATCCATGTCAGCATACCGGGATTCTCTATAGGATTGTTGTATTATACTATGTTCGCGCTCCTTTGAGAAGAAAACGCTTCTCGCTTCAGCTGAGGTGAACTGGACTGCTACGTCCGCTCGACGTCCTCATGATAGAGGGCATACGCTTTGCTGTATTCCATGACGCGAGCAACTTCTGAAAGAAAATGTTCGTCGTACCCGGCGCGGTGCAACAGATAGAAGCCCATTTCCATACCGGAGGTAATGCCACCGGCGGTGATCAGACGTCCCGCATCAACGACACGCGCACGGCTGATGCGACAGGCGGGGGCAATTTCAGCCAGGCGGTCAATCGGCACCTTCCCTGAAGATGAAGCCTCTGTGCGATCGGGTTCTTTGCGATTCGTCGCGGCAAGCCCATCGAGTAGTCCCATTTTGGCATACACCCAGGAACCCGTACAGACGCTCGTGAGCAAAGTAGTCTGGGGTAATGAGCGAATAAACTCATGGAGGCGCCGATTGTACATTTCCTGGCGTGTACCAAAGCCGCCGGGGATAAGGAATGCATCCACCGCAGGGGAATCAGCGAAACTGTAGTTGGGCAGGACAGTGAAACCAGCCTGCGCTTGCACAGGCCTCAAGGAGTCTGCAATCAAAAAGGCATCCAATTCTGGGTCGAAACGGCGTGCTACCGCGAAGACACCATATGGGGCGGTAAAATCGACAATTTCAGCATCCTTGAAAACGTAGATGCCTAGCCGAAAGCCAGCAATACGAGTTGTTGACATAGCTCTTCTCTTTCTCAAGACGGACCAACGCTCCTACTCGGCCTCTCACGCTCAGTTCGTGAGAGGTCTGTCTAGCATGCAGGATATTTTTCCCCTTCGCTAGAGGCCTGAGATGCCTGCTGGCACGATAAGGTGATCGTATTGCGTATCCTGAATGTGGGTGTGCAGCTGCCACTTCTCGGCGAACTGTAGGGCTTGCTGGAACATCTCCTCGGTATATGGTTCGAAGACGAATTTCTCACCCAGGCCAAACGTGGAGTAGTCATACGTACCCTTCAAGGCAGGCGGAACGTTGCGCTCCCACAAGGGCATATAGTGCTCTGGATCGCGGGCGAGAGCTTCATCAGCCCGCTTGAGCGCACGGAAATACGCCTGGAGCATGTTTTGATTGACCGTGGGAGCGACCCAGAAGGTAATCAGGAACTCGCCACGAGCCAGTTCACGTAATCCCTTTGCCTCGGCAATCGCAATTTCAGGGTCAAGCAAAGTCGCCGCTTCAACCTCGCCTTGTAGCAGCGCGAGCAGTCGCTGACCCGGCCCACCCGTATGAACTGTGCGGATATGCGCTTTGGGAAGCACCTGCTCAAGTACCGAGAGCGTCGTGAAGTGACTTCCCGCCATCTCGCCGATGCCAACGGGGATGTCGCGCAAGTCAACGAGCCGCTGCACCTTCGAGCCTGGCTTCGTAAAAAGTGCGAAGCGGCCCACGGTGTACAGATCGGGTACGAGTCTGCCCATACCTGCTCCGGCGTTGCACGCTGTCCCCCACTGGCAGGCTGAGTTCACTACCTCCATCTGCCGCACGAATGGTAAATCCTGGGGGCGGTGTCCATACTGATCGCCAAGATGGCTGGAGACCGCGTGCATCACCTCCTGGAGCATCTCAGGCTCCAGGCCTTCTTCTCGAAAGAACCCCTCGTCAAGCGCGATCCACTCCTGCAATCGTGAGAAATGCGGCACCACCTGTATAGGGGTTCGCGGCTTCGGTGTTGTCATAGAAATTACCCTCCAAGTCTATTACCGATCAGGGTTACTCGCGGCGGTTCTCGCGAACCTGCTTCGGTTAAAGTATAGCAGAAATTGATTGCCTCTGTTGACATTCCTCACATATCCGCTCCACAGGCGAGCAAGAATTCGACCCGCAGGGAAGAATTGTGCTCGTACTCACCCCGCCACATGGTCGTGCGCGTCAATGGGCTGGTTTCGCGAACGCCGCGCATTTCCACGCAGAGATGATGTGCTTCTATATACACCGCAACCCCGTGTGGCTGGAGCATCGTATTGAAGGTGTTGACAATCTGCTCTCCCAGGCGTTCTTGCACGGCGAAACGCCTGGCAAACAGCCGCACGAGGCGCGTGAGCTTGGAAATGCCAATGATGTGCTCGTGGGGGATATAGCCGATATAGGCATAGCCATGAAAGGGAAAGGCATGATGTTCGCAGAGGGCAAAAAACGGGATCGGCCCTTCAATCACCTGGCCCAGGCGGCAATCTGGCTCACCTCGACATTCTGTATCGAATACTTTGAGCAATTTGGGATCGCCGTCATAGCCCTCGGTCGCCTCAAACAATCCTTCAAGAAAACGACGTGGTGTTTCATAGGTAGCAGGGGTGTTCAAGTTCAAGCCAAATGCTGAGAATATCTCAGCCATATAGCTCTCAAACTTCTGCATCTGCTCTCTTGGAATCTCGCGACGATGCAGATCTATCGCGCTACGAATGTTCTCATTAGTAAAAATTTGATCAGACAACACCGTTTCTCCTTGTGTCGTTATTGCTGCTCTCAATGAGCACTGCTGCGCTTGATTTCCACTTGCCCATTGCGCACACGGACATCGTAGCGAGGTGCGTTCACGGTTGCTGGTCCGGTGAGCACGCGGCCATCGCGCATACAGAAACGAGAGCCGTGCCAGGGACACTCTACAACGTCTCCTTGCAATGGTCCTTCATCGAGCGGGCCTCCTGCATGTGGGCAGGTTGCCGAAATGGCGTAGAACTCCAGTCCGTGCCGTAGCAGAACCACCGGAACGCCGGATGCACTCACGCGATAGAGCCGATTTTCCGCAACCTGTTCCAGCGGCAGGACCGCTTCATAGTCATCGCTTGCCGCCTCCCAGGCTGTATGGTTGACTCCGGTACCTTTTGTGAAGACCATCTCGCCGCCCAGATAGGCAGCATATATGAGACTCAGCAGCCCCACAAAACCGAGAATAGCGGCAGTGATGCCATCACCTGGGCCAGCGAGAAGGCGCAGCACAAAGGAGACGAGGTAGAGAACCGTTGCGAGCGCATTGAAGATGGCGTGATTGAGACCAACCCGACGCTCCGCGCCGTATGTATCACTCCAATCCGTCAGGCCGGTCACGATTGCCCCTAGTGCTCCCAGCAGACCGGCAATCACGGAGACGAAAGCCGCGTAGGCAGCCCAAGCAAATGTCACCGATGAGATGAGCCAGAGGACATCAAACACCGCCGCAAGCATCCACGCCGCAATGGGAACGTCAGTAATGACAGGATGCAAGGGATGGCCGAACCACGTCCCGTTCAACAGGCTCTTGAGGCGTCGTGGCGGTTTTCGATGTGCGCCAACGACAATCTGGATACTGTGCTGTAAGCCATCGCTGAGTCGCTCCGCAAATGGTTGAGGCGGAGATGCAGGGGGGGTATTGGGAATAGATACGGGAGGCATCTCAGACATGTGATCTTCTCCTTTTCAATAACCTATGAACCTGTAAGCCCGACAATCTGTCAGGTCACTGCACTTGAAACCAGTACAGAATGGTTTCTACTATGTTTTATACCATAGATATTCCAATAAGTCAATGTTTTAATTGACTTACTTGACAAATGAGTCGTTGGGCGGTACACTTGAAGCAGAATGGAGGGGACTTATGCCATCAACACATGCAAACGAACGATTTTTTACGAGTACACGCGGTCACATTGTTACCTTGCTCCGCCGCGCTGGTCATACCGTGGACGAGTTAGCGCAGGAACTCAAGCTTACGGACAATGCTATCCGTTCACATCTAGCCACACTAGAGCGCGATGGGTTGGTACGACAAAGCGGTGAGCGTCGTAGCGGCGGGAAGCCAGCCTACGTCTACGAACTGACGCCCGAAGCGCGGCAACTCTTCCCCCAACCCTATGGTACGGTATTGATGTATCTCTTAGACGCACTTGACGAGAGCATGAACGCGCAGGAGAGAGAAGTGTTGCTGCGCACAGTTGGTCTGCGACTCGCTACACAATGGCGTATTCCAGGTGGGGATGCACAGGCGCACCTTGATCGCGCTGTCGAAGCACTCAATCAGCTTGGTGGTCTGGCAGAACTTGAACAAGGGGAGGTCATTTCCTCGATTCGTGGCTATAGTTGTCCATTTGCTGCTATCGCCCCGAACCATCCAGAGGTCTGCCAGCTGGCGGAAACGTTTCTGACCGAACTCATTGGCGTGCCAGTTCAGCAGAGATGTGACAATACTGACTCTCCCCAATGTTCCTTCATCGTACAGCAGCCGAGTCCCGAAACACCTGAGTAAGGAGTAGACCTCGTGAGAAGATCCTTCTGGTTCGTCGTGATTGCCTCCCTGTTTGTCACCTGTTTGATTACCGCCAATATTATCGCCGTGAAGCTCATTGGGGTGTTTGGCTTTCTTGTTCCAGCCGGAATCATCATTTTCCCTTTGAGCTATCTCTTTGGTGATGTGTTAACCGAGGTTTATGGATACGCAGCTGCCAGAGAGGTCATCTGGCTCGGTTTCCTCTGCAATCTGCTGGCGGTGGTGGCCATTGCGCTGGGTGGACTTGCCCCTGCGGCTCCATTCTGGCAGAACCAGGGGGCCTATGAGACCATTCTTGGGTTCACTCCCCGTCTCCTGCTGGCGTCCTTCATTGCCTACCTCGCTGGTGAATTCACCAACTCCTTTATCCTGGCCAAAGTAAAAATCGCGACCAGGGGACGGTGGTTATGGATGCGGACGATCAGCTCTACCCTGGTGGGAGAAGGTCTGGATACGACGATCTTTATCAGCATCGCGTTTTGGGGGATCCTTCCTCCCACAATGTTGCTGACCACGATCGGCACCCAATGGACGCTCAAAGTGCTCTATGAGGTCATTGCCACGCCTTTCACCTATGCCGTGGTTGGTTTCCTCAAGCGACGTGAGCAGCTCGATACCTATGACGTTCAGACCAATTTCAGTCCCATTCTTCTCCGGCGTACCTCTACGGACAATGAGGCTCTTTAAAGCCCTGCTGCCAGCCCATAGCGTCTGTACTCAGGGCGTGGTCCCTGATAGTGAGGCGTGGTATGCTCAGCGAAAATGACCGTCTTGATATTGCCGCGAACAGAGAAATCAGCGACGACGCGCATCCAACGCGGGGCAAGCAAGGCGGTCAACTCATCGAGGATCACATTGCTCACCGCCTCGTGGCTGATTTGGCGGTTGCGATACTGGTTGATAGAGAGTTTCAAGCTCTTCAACTCAATGATGTATTGCTCTGGCACGTAGTCAATCGTAATGGTGGCGAAATCAGGGAAACCTGATCGCGGACAGAGACAGGTGAACTCTGGAGCTTCCAGATGGACAACGTAATCCCGCTCAGGATGGGGATTGGGCCATCGTTCCAGTTGGTTTGCTTCGATCTCATCTGTCCCATAGCGGCCAGGCGTGCGCTGCGGTTCATCCATATAGTGCTATCTCCACTCTTGTTGGGTATCTTTGGAGGAGCAATGAGATCATGGATCTGTTGCTCCTCTGTGTGACGTTCATGAATCTGATGTTTGCATGATAAGCAAGCACCTATCATTGTACAATAGATCACATATAAACAGCGATATCCTGTTTCATGGCTTGCTGAGTGGTACCCGGACGTACAGGTTGCCGTGCTCTATCTTCGTTGCCAATTGTGGCAGTGGGGGTAGCAAACGATTTGCGCCTGGGGCAACCACCTGCACGCCACTAGCGGCAAAAATGCCGCCGTGGCATGGGCAGTGAAATTGACGGTCAGCGTGTTGCCATTGAACGAGACAACCCATATGGGTGCAGACGGCGGACAGCGCAATAATCTGTTCACTCTCTCGAACTGGTTTTTCACTCCCATGGTTGCCTTGACCTGTTGTACGCAGAACGTAGCCAACAATGGTGTCTGTGATAAAGCGAAGCGCGTCTTCACCCAGGTCAGAAAGGGGTGTGACAAAGTGCCAGGTTGAAGGGACAGTGAACGGGACAAGAGGAGTGTTTTGAACAGGGATGGATGTCTTTGATGAAGCAGGTGAGGTAGAGGTGATAGGATGGCTTGCTTTTATCTGTTCAATGGCGTGTTCAGCTGCGGCTCCAAGAACGAGTGAGGCAGCAACAGCAGCACCGTTGGTGAGCAAGGAACGCCGCGAAACGCTCCACTGGTTGTTGTGGGAGCGTTGCTCACTCTCCAAAGGAAGACGTTGTCTTTGCGCTATCTGTTGAAGTTCTTGTTCGAGAGTAACCTGTAACGCATCCACAAATGCTTGTCGCAGCCCGCTTGCCTCGGGGGAGGTAGAGTGGAAGAGCAAAGCCATAAGGTAGATACGGGCCTGGACGTGTGTCAACTCCTTTGGTGGATGGACGACGCGACCAGCCTGTAGCTCTTCTATATAGGTTTCTAGCTCCAGATAGTCCTCAAATCGTTCCTGTTCTTCTCCTGACATCGTGTCGTTTCTCCGCATGAGTTCCATGGAACCAAGCCATGTCAGTGCGCTCTGTATCTCTTCCATCATAGAACACCATTGACAGAGCATATGAACTTGCCCAGTGTGGTTATTACTACGCCTGGGTGTTACAGCGTTAGCACTGTTGTTAAGCCCTTTGCTGGTTCGTCAACATGGCTATAGCTATCTCTTTTCGTTACCGGTGTAACCTGCCCACGTATTACTACATATATGCCCATCAATTTATAGAGGGGGAACATACGTCCTTGATAAAGCATGTGTCATTGGACAAGTTGGCTGGCACAAGTGTGGGAAGATATTATCTAGAGCGGTTCATGGGACAGAGCAAGCTCGGACCCAGCTTTCTTGCCCACACTGATCCAACGACCACTTATCTTCTGCGCTTCCTGGAAGGGCCAATGTACGCGACTCCAAAGGAGCGCGAAGCCTACCTGGAACATTTCCACTACCAAGCCGGTCAGATTGCCGCCCTAAAGCATCCATATATCCTCCCTCTTGTTGACTTTGGAGTCTTTCGTGGATTGCCGTATCTGGTCACACCACACATCCCGTTACGTTCCCTACGTACACGTATCGACAAAAATGGCGTACTCAATACCTTTACCGCCGGTCGTTACCTCGATCAGATCGCAACTGCCCTGGAATATGCTCATGAGCATGGAGTCCTCCATGGGGGCCTTTCGGTGGACACTATTTTCATCCGGCTTGATGGTCAACTGGTGGTAACGGACGTTGGTGTGAGAAGTCTTCTTGAAATGAACAGCCAGGATAAGCCCAGGAATCAGCTGCTCAGGTGGGGAGAAGGATACGCTCCAGAGCAACTGCTCGGCAAGCCGCCGCATCCCTCTACCGATGTATACGCTCTGGGAGCGGTTATCTATCATCTCTTGACAGGCTCTTCCGTATTCGCAGGTAGCACGCATGATGAAATTGCCCAGCAGCATCTCTACGCGTCTGTCCCGTCGCTGACCCAGCGTAGCGACTTACCCGTCGGCTTGTATAGTATTCTCGCCCGTGCCCTGGCGAAGGACCCTGTGCAGAGATTCCACCAACCAGGAGCCTTCGCCAACGCCTATCATAGTGCTATAGGTCCAACGAATAGAACCAGGCTGCCGTTTGTGGTCTCCGAAGCAGCGAGTATGCAAAGCCTTCAACCCCTCGTCACAGGAACGTCAACGGCAGATACACAGTTCGCCGAGCATGTGCGGAGCAACAACCAATCAGTCGGGACTGAGCATACAGCAGGGGGGACGCGTTCGACGCCTCAGCCTCCCATTGCGTACTCGCTGCATGGCTTCACCGATGAGAAGCTAGTACCGCCCCTCACAAATCCCCCACCAGTCGTGCTATACTCATGACACGATGAAAAAACTCGCACTCACACCAACACAAACAAAACTGGTTAGCAATCTCGCCCATGCCAGGACTAGCCCGCAATGCGTGGTCCTGCGGGCTGGTCTCATCCTGAGCTATGCCCAATCGGGCAACAAGTCCTCGGTTGCCACCAAACACTGCGTGGGACGAGATACTGTCCGTCGCTGGTGTCGACGTTGGCAGAGCTACCAGGCTGAATTTGACCGACTGGAAAGCGAATACCAGGCGGGTACTTTGAGCGATACCATGTATTGCCGGGAGCTTGCAACTCTCTTGGCCGATGCCTCTCGGCCTGGGGCTCCTGCGACTTTCACTGAAGAACAGAAACGACAGATTATTGCCGGAGCAGCCCGCAAGCCAGAGGATGAAGGTGTTCCCGTGACGCATTGGAGCCAGGATCTCCTAGCTCAAAGAGTTGTCGACAAAGGCATCGTCAAGACCATCTCAGCCGCCCAAATCGGGCGTTTTTTCAAAGAACGCCACACTCAAGCCTCATCGCAGTAGGTATTGGGAACATCCCAACATTGCAGACTGGGATGAGTTTGCACAGCGGGTAGAGGAGATCTGCGAATTGCACGCCAAAGCGAAGGCCCAATACGAAACTGCAGGCACCAACATGGTCAGCGTTGACGAAAAACCGGGCATACAAGCTCTTGAGCGGGACGGGGCAACCTTGTCGACCAAGGCAGGCAAAGTGGAACGCCGAGAGTTCAACTACATCAGACATGGCATACAAGTACTGACCGGCAATATCCACCTCGCTACCGGCAAACTCATTACCCCAACGATTGCCGATACCAGGACCGAAGCTGACTTTGTTGAACACATAGCGCGACTGGTCCAGTCCGATCCCAAGGCGGGCTTCGTCATCTTGTGTGATCAACTCACTACCCATAAGAGTGAGTCGTTGGTGCGCTCCATCGCCAAAGTTCTTGGGGACGATCAGGTATTCGGTGAAAAAGGCAAATGGGGCATCCTCAAGAGCATGGAGACCAGACAAGCCTCTTTGAGTGCTTCCCAACATCGCATCCGCTTCGTCTATACGCCCAAGCATTGTTCCTGGTTAAACTCCATTGAAGTCTGGTTCAGCATACGCGGGCAAACACGTCCTCAACCGGGGGAACTTTACCTCCATACAAGATTTGAAACAAAAAATTCAACGCTACGTCCTCTACTACAACGAGTATCTGGCCAAAGTCTGCAAGTGGTCAGCCGTGAAGACCAAGGATGTCCAGACGCTCATCGACAAGGTGAGACGCATAGAGATCAACCAATGTGCAGAAGGAGCATCAGTGGGGGTGTAGTTATGAGGGGCGGTACTAGTTTGATCAGATGCTTGTGACACTTGTGACGGATGTACCAGTTGTATCAGTTGTATCAGTTGTATCAGTTGTAGCGGATGTATCAGTTGTTTCTCTATAGCTGCTCAGCGGCTGTCAGCATTCCCGCGATGGTAAGTACCACTGAGGTTGCAGCAAAGATTTTATTCGTCCCCAGTTCTCTCTTCTTCATCGGCAGTTTTCTCGTCAAAAATATCCCCATTGTATCTAATGTTTGGTGAGTCATGACAAGTTTGGAGCTACGCATGGCTTCAACCGAGGACATCACTTTCTGTTGACGCCGTTCAAAGGAGCGGAGCAGGGCATAGGTGGAACTGGCGAGGCGGCGTTGAAAGAACTCATTGCCAAGCGAGCGGCTGAGCGGTTGAGCACTTCGGCACGATTATAGTAGGTCTGGATGTAGCTGGTGGTCTCATCATAGAGGCGTTGTTCGCTGACCGCGCCGGTATTCAAGGCGTAGCTGAGGGTGTTGGAGTGACGCGGTGGGTAGATGGGCGTGCCATCAAAGTAGACCAGTTCCTCTTTGGTGCGCCGGATGAAATGCTGATGACGAGCCTCTGCCGGATAACTATTGAAGGCGTCAATGGAGGCCAGGGCGTCGGGTTCGAGGAGCCGCCAGAGGCAATAGTAGGGATAGTCTTTGCCCATATGCGGTGTGGCGGTGAGTAAGAGCAGGTGATGGCAGTGCCAGGACAGGTTCCAGCGTGCTTCATCAGAAAGGATGCCGGCGAGGCTCTCGGCCAGCCGATAGCGGTCGGTCTTGCGGAAGCGCAGATCAGGCTCGCGATCTGCCGCGAGTTTGTGCGCCTCATCAAAGATGACCAGGTCATACGGCTGTACGTCAGCCTCCTGCAAACGAGCGAACATGGCATCGCCGCGCAAGGTGTCGATGCTGACAATCAACAGGTTGCTCTCGGCAGAGGTAAAGGGGTTGCTGGTGCGTGCATCGCCACCGGAGACGATGCGAAACGCGAGGTTGAAGAGGTAACGCATCTCGTGTTCCCAGTTGCCGACCAGTCCGGCGGGCGGAACAATGAGCACACGAGAGATGAGCCGTCGCGTCAACATTTCGCGGATGTAGAGACCGGTCATAATGGTTTTGCCAGCACCGGCGTCGTCGGCCAGCAGGAAACGTAGGCGATTCTGGTGCAGCATATGATCGTAGACGGCCAGGCGTTGGTGCGGCAATGGTTCGATCAAGGAGATTTCGGTGGCGAAGGCGGGATTGAAGAGGTGCCCATAGGTCAAGCGTTCACCTTCCACGACGGTTCGTACGACGTCGGTGTTGGCGGTAAAATCGAGCAAGGGAGCAAGATATGGTACATATGGCGGGGCTGCAAGATCATACTCGGTGCCAGCTTCATGCAGCACGGTATGCTTGAGGCGGTGGTGCAGCAGCACCCCGAGGCGCACCGGTACCGAGTCGCCATCAAGCGTAACCGGATCGAGGTCTACGAGCGAGTTGGACCTGATTACGGCACTGTGCTCGGCGATATGCATATGGTCGGCCTGTCGAGGCCGGACCTCGCCGAGCGGTTGCAAGACCTGGAGGAGCAACACGCCCGCTATTCGCCGGAGTTGCGCTTCAACCTCCTCGATCCGACACGGCGGCTGTTTGGCGCGGAGCGGATGTGTTACAGGAGCAGTGTCGACGGGTGGTTGGAACTGGGGCAAATGGGGCCTGTGGCACAATTAGCCCGTGCGCTCATTCCCACCCTGGGTACAGATCAGTTCTTTGAACTCTGGTGAGCCTGTCTGCGAGGCACTCTCTGCTTTTATCGTCACTTGCTTTCTTCCGCCACCGCCAGAATCAATTCGATCTCTACAGCGGCGTTGGAAGGGAGTTGCGCGACCCCGATAGCTGAACGGGCGTGCTGTCCCTTGTCTTCAAAGACTTTGAGGAAGAGGTCGGATGCGCCATTGATGACGAAGGGCTGCTCGGTAAAATCTTCTGTGCTGTTGACCAATCCTAGCAGTTTGACCAGACGCTCTACACGATCAAGATCGCCAAGTGCAGCGCGTATCGTGGCAAGCAGATCAAGGGCAATCAGACGGGCCGCTTCATAGCCCTGTTCCCTGGTGACATCACGGCCAAATTTGCCACGAAGAGTGGTGGAGATATGACCCGACACAAAAAGCAGGTTCCCCGTTTGCACGGCTGGAACAAAGCTGGCGATGGGTGCTGTGCCATGTGGCAACGTCAAACCAAGGGAGGTCAATTTCTGTTCGATGTGCATGCTGATACTCCGTTTCTATTTTGCTTGATCTTTTTCATCTTCGTCAATTTCTAGCCGCCCTTCACCCATGAAGACGCAATGTCCACCAACGCCGACATGGTGAATGGTGCCAGAGGTGTGTTCCACGGTAATGTACATGAGGCTGGGACGCCCCATCTCAAAGCCCTGTTCGCTGAGCAGGGAGACGACACGTTGCTGAGAAGGAACCAGCTGATAGTGGACGAGATAGGAGCCGAGAGGCCCGTTGGCGGCACCAGTAGCCGGGTCCTCGACGATGCCCATGGCAGGGGCAAACATACGACAATGGACGGATGCTTCTGGCGTCTGCGTCTGTTGAGTGAAGGCCAGAACCTGGGGTGCTGCGAAGTGGGCAAGGGTTTGCTGCCAGAGTCCCTGCTGGAAAGAGATGCGCCCTATGGCCTGCAAATCCTTGATGGGAACCAGCAGGAATGGAACGCCACAGGAAACAACCTCGATTGGAAGATCGGAGCGCAGTTCGGTGATAGCGAGGCCCAGTATGGCGGCAAGACGCTCTGGTTCCTCGAAGCGTGGGCCAAACATGGGAAGTGGTTGTTGCATGGTGATTCTGGGCGAGTGGAGCGTAGTCCAGTCCAACGTGACTGGGATGATGCCCACGCCCTCTTCCAGGCGCATGGCTGTCTGTTGTGGGTGATGAGGTGTGTCCTGCATGTGCTCTCGTGCGAGTATAAAGGCGGTGCCAATGGTAGGATGGCCCGCCATTGGCAATTCTGTGGCGGGCGTGAAAATACGTACCCGATAATCGGCACCTGGCTCTGTTGGTGGCAGCACAAAGGTGGTCTCAGAGAGATTGAACTCTCTGGCAATGGCTTGCATTGTTTGGGTGCTGAGACCACGAGCATCAGGAAAGACCGCCAGGGGATTGCCGCCAAAGGGACGGTTTGTAAAAACATCGACCAGCATATACTGATAATTGCTCACTGTATTGTACACTCCTTTTTCCTGTCCGTGATAAGCACAAGAACAGAAATATAAAAACTGTTCTTGTTCTATTTACTATAGATGGAGCAAAGCGAATTGTCACGGGACAATGTGGGCAACTTAAGAAAGGCAATTACAAACCCGCTTTGATGAGTTCTGCAAGTAGCTGGAAATCATGCTATGATAGTACGAAAAGGAGGGTACGATGACAAAGAAATTAGCCGGGAGGGTTGCCTTAGTGACCGGGGCGTCGTCGGGTATTGGCGCGGCGACTGCAATCGCGCTGGCGGAGGAGGGTGCGCGGGTGGTGGTGCTGGCGCGACGGTCGGAGCGTCTGGAACAGGTCGTGAAGCGGATCAAGGATGTGGGTGGTGAGGCTGTCGCGATCGTTGCTGATGTGACGAACGAGGTTCAGTTGCGCGAGGCGATTCGTCGTGCCAAAGCTCTCTTGGGACGCATTGATATCCTGGTGAACAACGCGGGCGTGATGCTGCTGCGCAAGATCGAGGGCGTAGATACCGAGGAGTGGCGGCAGATGCTCGATCTCAACGTGCTGGCAGTGATGCTTGCCTGTCACGAGATATTGCCGATAATGAAGGCGCAAGGCGGTGGCCATATCGTAAATATCTCTTCGGTAGCTGGCCGACAGGTCAAGGCGGGTTACAGTGGTTATAATGCTTCGAAGTGGGCGGTGGGAGCATTCTCGGAGTCCCTGCGCCAGGAGGTCACGAAGCAGCATATCCGTGTGACCGTGATCGAGCCGGGAATGGTTGCCACCGAACTGCGGCAGCACATCACTGATCCCGAGGTGAGGAAGGCGCAGGAGGACGCTGTACATGGCGGCACGCCACTACAAGGTGAGGATATTGCTGCCGTCATCGTCTTTGCTGTCACTCAGCCCGAACACGTCAGCATCAGCGAAATCCTGGTTCGCCCCACCGAACAGGTGTGAGAGGGAGAGCCACCAGGGCGGGGGCAAGAGGGAGAGGTACCAGGGCGGGGGCAAGAGGGAGAGTCACCAGGGCGGGGGCAAGAGGGAGAGCCACCAGGGCGGGGGCAAGCCCCGCCCCTACTATACACGGGCTTGTCAAGCCGATGCACTCGGGTATAGGAGGGGCAATCCCTTGCCACCCTCTCCGGGGGAGAGGGAATAAGCCCTGGCACGATGCACTCATTGTCTCATTCGCCAACAAAGTCAATCATGTCTCAGTTTCTGATGCTGACTCGGCATCTACAAAGGATGTGTTATCTTGGGCCTTCTGCATCTGATGGATTACATCGCCGGGTACGGATGCGGAAGGACGATCCGTAATCGATCGCACGGTTGCCATAGCGAACTTTGGTTCGCGGTTCGCTGTTAGCAATCCATTAGTCTCTTGCTGGGTGTCCGTCAGTTGTGTGTAGCAGAAGCCCACAACGGCAGGGCTTTCCAGGATAGCATCGACCAACTCGCGGTACCTGGAGAGGAAGGCATCAGCATCCGTGACGGTACCATAGCCGAACCATGCTGTGCTCGGCTGCGGACGATAGCTAATACCGCCGAACTCAGTCAGCATGATTGGCTCATGTGTATGCTGATAGCCTGGCAGCACCACTGAGCGGTTCCCTGGTTGCACCTCACGCAATGTGCGCTGCACCGCCTCAAGGCTCCCGTAGCGTTCGCGGAGCGTAGCTCCATCAAAAGCATAGTCATGGATGCTAACGATGTCGCTCACCACATGTTCCCACCCATCATTGCCGATGACAGGGCGTGTCGGGTCAAGGGCTTTGGTCAGGTAGTAAAGTGCCTGTACGTAGTGACGCTGGGCGGGATCACGGGCTAGAGCAGGCACGCCCCAGCTCTCGTTGAGGGGGACCCACGTCACGATACAGGGATGGCTATAGTCGCGGTCAAGCACCTCAAGCCATTCGCGTGTCAGTCGCTCCATTGCCGTGGGGGAGAAGACGTATGCATTCGCCATCTCTCCCCAGACGAGCAAGCCAAGTTGGTCGCACCAGTAGAGAAAGCGCGGGTCTTCAACCTTCTGGTGGATACGTACACCATTGAAGCCCAATGCTTTCACCAGCTCCACCTCGTGACGTAATGCTTCCGCATCTGGAGCGGCCAGGTGTGATGCTGGCCAGTAGCCTTGCTCCAACACGAGGCGCAGATAGTAAGGGTACCCATTGAGCAGAAAGTGTCCAGTGTCGGTAGCAACACTACGTAACCCAACATAGCTCTGTACCTCGTCCACGACCTCATTCCCTGTGAGTAGCGTGAGCGTTGCTTCGACGAGATTGGGATGTTCAGGCGTCCAGAGCAGCTTCTCCCTGCTCATCATGCCTGCGCGGTCAAATGCAATCTGGCGTTCTACGACCGTTCCCAGCACTGTGTAGATGTCGTCGGCCAGTGTTGCTCCATGCAAGCTGAGCTGCACACGAAGGCGCAGGTCTGTCTGCTCGTGCATCTGGAAATTTACACTGAATCCGAGGACACCGCGATCGAGATCAGGAGTCCAACGCAGGTGAGAGATGTGTGTGGGAGCAACCGCTTCCAGCCAGATTGGCTGCCAGATGCCGGTTGTGCGGTCATACCAGATTTCATGAGGCTGATCCATCCAGTCCTGCTTGCCCCGAGGCTGCGTCAGGTCTTGTGGCATATCCTGGGCGCGAATGACAAGAACCTGCTGCTCACCCGCTCGCAGAGCAGATGTGATATCGGCACTGAAAGGAGTCTGCCCGCCCTCATGGGTTGCCACAAGTTGTCCGTTGACCCACACGGATGCTCGGTAGTCTACCGCACCACAATGTAAGAGGAGCCGCTTTTCTTTGTTGGCAGGGGAAACGTGGAAGGTACGACGATACCACACGATGGGATGAAAGCTGGTATCGCCAATGCCGCTGGCGGACGACTCAGGAGGGAAGGGTACTTGAATCGTGTGGGTGTAGACGTCGGCACGTTCTTGCCAGCCAGCGTCAAAACCTTGCCCGCTATCATCGTAGGCAAATTCCCAGGTGCCGCCGAGGTCAATCCAGTCGGGACGTGTAAGCTGTGGACGTGGATGAATTATGGTATTCTTTTCGTAACAAATCAGGTCTCCTAGAGACTTGCCAATTCGATCACAATCAGGTAGAGTAAAGGCATGACCGTAGAAGACGAACTCACCTTGCTACGAGAGCAAGTGAAACAAATACCGATGCTTCTGG
>JBPCJY010000155.1:0-14010 GCA_051004815.1 Ktedonobacteraceae bacterium | reverse complement strand
CCCCTACTATACACGAGGTGTCTCACAGATCCGCTTTGCACAGGGAAAGGCCACTCGGAGAGGGGAGGGGCGACCCTTGCGGTCGCCCTGGAAACCGCGCACTGGTGCTTAATTTAATGCCTGTGGGGCGCAGTAAACCGGTCCCTACACCGCTAGCCAGGGTATTTCTTGAAAGTTCTAAATGTAGTACAAAGGAGTTCGTACATGCCAACGCCGGTTAAGATGCCACGTTTAGGGGAGTCGGTAGCCGAGGGGACAGTAGGTTCCTGGCTGAAGAAAGAGGGCGATTGGATCGAGAGAGACGAATCGCTGGCAGAGATTATTACCGATAAAATCAATGCTGAATTGCCGTCGCCCGTCGCGGGACGATTGACGAAGATATTGGTGCAGCCCGATGAGACGGTTGCCGTTGGGGTGGATATCGCGCTGATCGAGGAGGACGCGGATGTGTCGGACGCCCCTCCGGCGCAGGCCGCGCCTGGGCCGGATGCGGCTCCGGTAAAAACGGTGGCACAGGCGGCTACGCCGGTGATGGAGCCGAGTAGCAATAGTGCAGGCAATGGGGCGAAGGTGGCTCCGGCGCGGCAGGACGAGGAAGATCGGCAGCGCATTTCGCCATTGGCGCGTCGCATGGCGCGGGAGCATGATGTTGACCTGAATGATATCGCGGGGACAGGGACAGGCGGGCGTGTACGCAAAGAAGACATCCTCGCCTATGTAGCCCAACGGCAAGCGGCCCCCGTTGCCGTAGCGTCAAGGACGGCGGAGGCACAACCGATTACGCCAGCACCAACAGCACCAGCACCTGTCGTTCCGAAGGCAGAACCGGTTCAGACGACAGCGATGGGGCCAGACGAAGAATTGGTGACGCCGAGTCGGATGCGGCTGGCTATCGCGGAACATATGGTGCGCAGCAAACGCACGTCGCCGCATGCAACAACGGTGGTAGAGGTCGATATGACCAACATCGCGAAGTGGTTGGAAAAGAACAAAGCGGCGTTCAAGCAGCGCGAGGGTTATGGTATTAGCTACGTGCCATTTGTGATGAAGGCGGTCTGTGAAGGGATTCGCAAGTTCCCCATGATGAATTCAAGCTGGACGGAAGATAACAAGATCATTGTGAAGAGGCGCATCAATCTTGGTATGGCGGTGGCTACCGATGCCGGGTTAGTTGTGCCGACGCTCTACGACGCGGATCAATTTACATTGGCTGGTTTAGCAAAGCAGATCGCGGCTGTTGCGCAACGGGCGCGAGCGAATAAGCTAACCCTCCAGGATATGCAGAATAGCACGTTTGTGGTGAATAATCCGGGAACTTTTGGTACAATTATCTCAGTACCGATTATTAATCAGCCACACGCGGGTATCTTGAGCATGGATTCTGTGGTGAAGCGACCAGTTGTGATCGAGGATGATGCTATCGCGGTACGCTCTATGATGTATCTGTGCCTCTCTTTTGATCATCGCATCCTGGATGGTGCGGGTGCGGGCGGTTTCCTACAGGCCGTGCGTACCAAATTGCAGAGTTATGGACGCGAGATAGACGTATATTAAGGAAACAGATTATGACGACCATCATTCCAGAGCGGCGTCCTGAATGGTTACGGGTGAGACCGCCAAAGGGTGAAAATTACGATAATTTAAAGCAACTCATGCGCAGCAAAGCACTGCATACGGTGTGCGAGGAGGCGCGTTGCCCGAATATTGGCGAGTGCTGGGGGCATAAAACGGCCACCTTTATGATCCTGGGGCGCGTCTGCACACGCAGTTGTGGTTTCTGTGCTGTGGAGACGGGACGCCCGATAGGTCTGGATTGGGAAGAGCCAAAACGGGTTGCTGAAGCTGTGCAGAAGATGGGTTTACGCCACGCGGTAGTAACCTCGGTCAACCGCGACGAATTGAAAGACGGTGGAGCGGCTGTTTTCGCAGCCACGATTCGCTGGATTCGTCGTATGAACCCTGAGTGTAAGGTGGAGGTGCTGACCCCTGATTTTAAGGGAACGTACGATGCCTTGAAGGTTGTCATAGATGCGAAGCCTGATATCTATAATCATAACGTGGAGACCATGCCAAGACTCTATAAACAGGTGCGACCGCAGGCGGTCTACAAACGTTCGCTCCAGGTCTTGAAATGGGCGAAAGAGATGAATCCTGCTGCGCGTACTAAATCGGGCTTTATGCTGGGGCTGGGTGAAACGTGGGATGAGATTATTGAGGTGATGCATGATATGCATGAGCATGACGTGGATATCCTGACTATTGGGCAATATCTCCGTCCTTCTTTCAATCATCTGCCCATTCAACGCTATGTGCCATTGGAAGAATTTGCCACTTTGAAGGCCGAGGGCAAAAAGATGGGCTTCCGCCATGTGGAATCTGGCCCATTTGTGCGCAGTTCATATCATGCCCATGAACAGGCTGACGGAGCCATGAGCGTGGCAGGTGAGTAAGCCATGAGAGCAGCTGTCAACCAGATCAATCTCGCGTATGACGATCATGGCATAGGGCAACCTGTGCTGTTTTTGCATGCGTTTCCGCTCAATAAAAGCATGTGGAGCGGCGAGTTGATAACGCTGCTCGCGGAGGAGCGTTATCGACTGGTTTCCCTGGATTGGCGCGGCTTTGGAGAAAGCGATATGCCAACGGGTATTTCGACGATGGAAACATTGGCCGATGATGTTGCTGGTTTGATGGATATGTTGGGGATGCACGATGCTGTACTGTGTGGACTTTCCATGGGTGGGTACGTGGCGTTTGCTTTCTTGCGCAAATATTCCCAGCGGGTCAAAGGATTGATCCTGGCTGATACGCGTCCAGGTGCGGATACCGCTGAGGCAAAGGCGAACCGTGAAAACGTGGCGCGGATAGCTGAATCCCAGGGAACGGAGGCGATAGCTGATCTACAGGTGCCGAAATTGCTCGCGGCATACACACAGCAACATCATCCAGAGGTAGAGGCGCGTATCCGGCAAATGATCGCGGCGGCAACACCACAAGGGATCGCGGCGGCTTCGCGTGGCATGGCTTTACGGGCCGATACAACAGATCTTCTAACGGGGATTACATGTCCAACGCTGGTCGTTGTTGGTGAGCAGGATGCTTTGATACTACCAGAGGTAGCGCGAGACTACGCGACGAATATTCCGAACGCGCAATTTGCGATCATCCCATTGGCCGGACATCTTTCTAATGTGGAGCAACCTGAAGCCTTCATGCAAGCGGTAAGCGGCTTTTTACGGGAAATAGTATAAAAAAATACAGCGCAGTGAGAACCAGATTATGAAGTATAAAGAAAGTTCATCAATATGTCGATGGTAATATAGAAAGGGGATAATGAGCCAGACAAGTAATTATCTTGCAGAAAATACACCCATCGTATTGGTGGTGGACGATAATCCCGCTATTCGGGATATGGTCTCCTGGGCATTGGAACTGGACGGTTACGAGCCAGCGGAGGCGGCAGAAGGACACGAGGCATTAGCCTGGATGGATAATGCCTCGCGTGAGAGTCGCTACCCCGATGTTATTTTGCTCGATCTGGCTATGCCGGGGATGGATGGTCAAGAGTTTCTGGCGCGACTCCACGATCAATGGGAGGCGGCACGCCCATTGCCCTCCATTGTCGTGATTACCGCTGGGACTGGCGGTCCCGATGCCGTCACATTGGGGGTCAATTGTGTGATCCTGAAGCCGTTCCATGTGCGTGAGTTGTTAGACGTGGTACACCAACTGACTGCCTCTTCGCTGGCTTGATAGAGGCTATTTATTTATTTTTCTGTTCGTAGAGCAACATTTGCTTGTTATTGATGGTTACAATTTCCACGCCTATGTTCCCCACATCGTGCCGTTTCAGCACTCTCTTGATCATTTCCCTTCGTTTACACTGAGATCAGCGGGACGGCTATCAGAGCTATCAGGATACCGATGCCCTGGATGCGTGTCACACGCTCTCGCAGGACGAGAGCTGCCAGTAGTACGGTTGCGGCGGGGTAGAGGGAAGAGAGAACGGCGGCGATATCGAGGCGGCCGTTATGGGTGGCGAGCACGAAAAATGCGTTGCCGATGGCATCCAGGACTCCTGCGAGCACTACGAAAGGCGCGACTTTCATCTTTGGCAGTGTTGGCTCGCGCCGAAGCAGCGTCATGGCCAGCAAAAAGAGGACAGCGGTGAAGCGGGCCATCGCCAGGGGCCAGAAGGTCGAAGTGGGGGTCACGCGACTGATGAGGATGAAGAAGCAGCCAAAACCACAACCGGCCAACATTGCCAGTCCGAGTCCTTCTGGACGCCCTTTTGCTCGTTCGGGGCGGGAGATCAGCCCTATCGCAACGAGGGCGAGGATGAAGCCGCCCAGTTGGAGCCAGGTGGGCAGACCCGCGGTGAATAGACTGAAGAGGACGGGGAGAGAGGCCGTTAGGATGGCGGAAACGGGCGCGGCAATGCCCATACGTCCAATGGAGAGTGCGGAGTAGAAGGAAATCAGCCCGATAGCTCCCGCGAGTCCGGCCACTCCGCCCCACATAATGTCGATCATGGAAGGGAACGGTTCTCTCCAGAGCAGTGCCAGCGCGACGAGCAACACAAAGCCAATGGCATAGGCGGCTATCACAACGCTTGAGGCGTTGGAGCGGCGGGAGGCGAGTCCACCATTGAAATCGCCACTGCCCCAAAAAAGGGAGGCGGCAAGGCCAAAAACGACGGTGGCAAGGGTGTGGCTCATGCTGATGTCCTTGAAAGAAGCTGATTGCTCTGGTTTGGCTACATTGCCCTCGGCAAGAAGGCTTAGAGGGCTATTTTCTCAGAAACGATTGGTAATTGCAAGAGCCAATTGAGAGGTGCTGGCAAGAGCCATTCTCTCATCTATGTGTATGGAGCACAACAATGCACGGTCGCCATTGGCGACCGTGCATTGTTGTGCTCCATACTAAACAAACAACAAAAATGCGCGGAAAGGCTGAGAAGTGACGTTCAGAATAAATAGAGCAATCTCAGCTTATTTTTATGAGGTGTTGCGTAAGGCGTGTATTGCGGCGTATGTTGTTTGCGGGTGAGAGGTTATTTGTATGAAGCTTCGTACTGTGTATCCAGTAATTTTGGTACCACTGCTGGGCATAATTATTATAGGAACGGCCCTGTGGGCGTATTTATCCCCCTTTACTCATGCGACTCCGGCAAGTGGGCGGCTCCCTTTGGCGAGCACTATCGCGAAATTTACCAATCGCAGCCGCGTGATTGGGCCTGCAAGTACTGATCAACAGGTAACAGTGTCGGTTGGATTGAGCTTACGCAATGGGGCGGAACTCAGCACGTACATCCAACAGATCACGACCCCCGGTTCACCGCTCTATCATCACTATTTAAATGCTGAGACCTTTGATGCTCTTTTTGCTCCATTGCCCTCAAATGAGGCGGCAATGGTCGATTATTTACGTTCGCAAGGCTTGACGGTAACTGCTACCTATCCCAATCACTTGATGGTTGATGCACGCGGGACGGTGGCGCAGGCGGAACAGGCATTCCAGGTGCATATTAATGACTATCAGGATGCGCTTGGGCTGCGTTTCTTTGCTAACGATGCCGCGCCATCGTTGCCTACGCCATTAGCGGCAGTGGTTACGTCGGTAACGGGCCTGGACAATCTTGCACAGTATAAGCGTGTGCCGCCATCGCATGGACAGAAAAAACCGGCGTTGGCAACAAAGAAAGCAGCGAATTTGGCGATAACCTGTCCAACGCCAGGAGCGGCGACGGTACCCACTTCGTATACACCCTCACAGATTGCGACTGCTTACGATTTCAATCAGCTCTATGGACAGAGCAATTTGGGAGAAGGGCAGACGGTTGGTCTATTGGAGTTTGATGGTTATTCACCAAACGATATCGCGCTCTATACTTCATGTTTTGGCGGGAAAAATACCGCGATACAGAGCATCCCGATAGATGGTTTCAATGGCGTGGCGGGTGCGAATGTGGCAGAGGTGGAACTGGATATGGAGATGGTGCTGGGATTGGCTCCCCGCTTAGCGACGCTGCGGGTCTATGAGGCGGCGAACAACTCGCTAGCGGCCTATAACGATGCCTGGGCGCGTATACTCAGCGATCGGACACCGGTGGTCAGTACTAGCTGGGTGTTTTGTGAGCAGGGGGCGGGCATCGCCAACGAGTTGCAGCAGGAGAATATCTTTTTCCAGACGGCAGCCGCGCAAGGACAGACGATTTTAGCCGCCAGTGGAGACCTGGGGGCTACCGGATGTTATAACCCGCGCACGGGTGCAAATACCAATCCCGCCGTCGATGATCCAGCTTCACAGCCATATGTCACAGGCGTGGGCGGTACAACGCTGCATATTAATGCTGATGGTTCGTATCAAGCGGAGCAGGTGTGGAATGACCGCACGTTGAAAGATGGTGCATCGGGCGGCGGCGTGAGCCAGGTCTGGTCGATGCCATCGTGGCAGCAAGGGCCGGGGGTTGCCAATGCCTACACGACTGGCTATCGTGAGGTGCCGGATGTCTCCATCAATGCCGATCCAGAGACGGGCTACGATGTTTTCTGTAGTGTTGGGGCCTGTGCTGGCGGGGGATGGCGTGTGATTGGCGGAACTTCGGCGGCGGCCCCGGTCTGGGCGGCAATGGTAGCGTTAGCCAATGAGGCTTCGCTCAAGGCCAATGGGTATCTACTGGGCTTCCTCAATCCCAGCCTGTATGGTATCAGTCATGGACTGGCTGGCACATCTTATGCCAGTGCTTTCCATGATATTGTGCCAGTACAGGGTGCTGTGAATAACAATGATTATGTGGGGAATGGTGGGTCGTATCCTACGGCGAGTATGTATGACCTCGCTACAGGACTGGGATCGTTCCAGGCAGCGAATCTGACGCAGAGCTTGTTGACACTAAGCCTGGGAGGATTGACGCGCACAACGGCGACCAGTAAGACATGGTACTTTGCCGAGGGCTATGTTGGTGGGAGCTTCCAGGAGTACCTGACGCTGGAGAATCCTGATACGCACCTGGCGGCACAGGTACAGGTACAATACCTCTACGCAACGGGGACAGGGCCAACTTTTGTGCATAGCGTGCCGCCGCAGAGTCGCTCCACAATAGATGTGAATGTGGAATTGCATAATCCAACCACGGCTGGCGGACGTGCGGTGTCGATGATTGTCACATCCTTGAACGGCGTGGGGATTGTAGCGGAACGCCCGATGTACTTCTCATTTAACGGCATCAACAGCGGCACCGATGCGCTGGGCGCGACGCAGTTGGGGCAAGATTTCTACTTTGCCGACGTGGAGTCGCAGCGCAACTACTCCAGCTTTATCACCATACTCAATCCACCGGGTGGGAAAAGTGCCAATGTGACGGTCAGTTATTTCGCCATGGGCAAACAGATTGGTACAACGACGATTGTGGTGCCACCGGGGAAGCGCGGAACGACGACGCCAATGGGAATAGGCATCAACCAGACGAGTGCGTTGCATGTCCACGCGGATGTGCCAGTGATGGTGGAACGTCCAACGTACTTTAGCACGTCGCGCTCGAATATCAGCGGCCCGGTGACGGGTGCGAATACCGTGGTTGGCACGTCGGCATTGACGCAACGTTGGCTCTTTGCCGAGGGCTATACCGGTGCCAACTTCCATGAATACCTGGTGCTGGCGAACTTCGATAGCAGCGCGACAGCTAACGTGACCATCAATCTGGAGTATAGCAATGGGGCGACTAATCCCGTTACAGTGACGGTTGCACCGCAATCGCAGTACTTTTTCGATGTGAATCGGGCCTCAGCCGCTTTTGTGCAGGGAACGGCGGCGGTCTCGGCTGATGTCAGTTCTGATATACCCATTGTGGCGCAACGGCAAGAATACTTCCGCTATACGCCGACTATTTCGGGCGGTACGGATGTGATTGGTCAAGCGGGGAGCGCAAAAGCGTCCTATAGCTTTGCGGAGGGCTATACCGGCAGCGGTTTTTCCGAATATCTCACCTTGCAGAATCCGAACACGGCCAGTGAAGATGTGGTGGTGAGAGTATACCTGGGCAATAGCATTACGAAAGAGCAGGTGGTAACGGTGGCTGCCCAGACGCGAGTCACGATTGATATTAATGCTATTGTGCTGCCGATTGTACAGGCGGTACCGCGTGCAGGTTCCTCGGTAGCGGTGGCGGTACAGGCCGTGAGCGGTACTATCGTAGTGGAGCGGCCCATGTACTTCAACTATCATAACGTGGCGCAAGGTGGAACGGATGTCGTTGGTTTTGCTGGGTAGCGTAAATTAAATGCGGTCAAGGGAGGTTATTTTCCAGGTGCTGCCTTCGAGTTTGACCTGTAGATGTGCGTGATACGGCCCATATTTTCGCGTGACAGTCATCACGACAAGGGGTGGGAACGCGCCAACGCTGAAAGTGGTGATTAAGCCTTCGCTTGTATCAGTGCTTTGTGCCAGGGCTGTAAATACCTCTAGTGTCAATTTTTGGTTTGTGGTGGTATTGATTGCATTGGGGTCGAGGAACGAGTAGGCCAGGGTGTAGTTTTGCTGTTCCAAGGCTTGATAGTAGTTCGTCGCCATAGCAGCAGCCGAACTTGCGGATGAAGTTGCTGTGGCGGTTGGCATTGGTGTATTCGTCGGTGTTGTCACAGGCGGTGCAGTGGTTGCTGAGGGTGTTACCGATGGTGACGTGGTTGCTGAGATTGTGACTGCGTGTGAAGCCCTAAAAGTCGAAGTTGGAGTATGGGCGGGGGCGGATGATTGCGGTACGGTACCGCAAGCAGCGCAAACAATGGTGGCAAAAAGTGCGCACAAAATGGTACTGGTTTGCACGAAATGTCGTACACAGATACGTTGCTTCTTCATAGGTAACTCCTTTTACACAGTGGACTTTTGTGAGAGCTTAGCGCATCACACCCATTATTGCAATGGCCCGCTACGTATTCCCTTGCCTGATTAGTTGAATGTGTTTTGTATTTGTATGTTTTCATTGGGGAGTAGAGAATGTTTGTGCATCGTCCCTCTAAGATAGATAAACTTGTATATAGGCGTATATTGTATGTGAATCCCCGCTCCATCTTGTTTTCGTTACTGGGTCTTACCCTATTGCTTGGTTTCGTCAGTGGCATGGATGGCGGTACAGCACTCGCACAAATGAACTCATCATATAGGCATTTTCAGCAGTATATGACGCCACAACAGAAAAAGAGTGCAAACATTGCTGCCGCTAATACGGCGGTACTCACGTTCAAAAACGATACATCTCGCACGGGTCAAAATACGAATGAAACCATTCTCACGACCAACAATACAAACTCAATGCAGTTCGGCAAACATGTCTCGTACAGTATTGATGGTCAAGCATACGCACAGCCATTGTACGTTCCTAACCTGACCATCGGTGGCACTGCCCATAACGTGGTCTTCGCGGCTACAGAAAATGATAGCGTCTACGCATTTGATGCTGACCAAACCAGCAATGTCGCACCTTTATGGCATGTTAGTTTTCTCAAACTGCCCAATGTGACAACTGTCTCTTCAAGTGCTGTTTCTTGCAATGATATTAGTCCGCAACATGGCATTACGGGTACGCCGGTGATTGACGCCGCGACCAACACGCTGTACGTGGTAGTCAATACACTAGAGGGATCGAACAATATCTATCGTTTGCATGCCCTGGATATTACGACTGGTCAGGAGAAGTCGGGAAGCCCGGTGGTCATCGCGGCGTCCGGCTTTGATCCGGTGCATCAATTGCAGCGTGCTGGCTTGTTGTTGTTGAATGGTCGCGTGTACATCGCTTTTGGTGGACACTGTGATAATCCACCCTACCATGGCTGGATTTTTGCTTATGACGTCTCTACTCTTACACAGAGCGCGGTCTATAATGACGATGCGACCGGTGCTGACAGTGGGGTATGGCAAAGCGGACAGGGTCTCGCAGCCGATAGCAATGGGGATATTTACGTGATGACGGGCAATGGCACCTTTGATCTTAACACGGGCGGTGTCGATGCTGGAGACACGTTTCTCAAGCTGAGCACGCAGAGCGGACTAAAGGTGATCGATTCCTTTACGCCTTTCAATCAAGCATGCTTATCACAGAATGATGCTGATCTTGGGTCAGGTGGGAACTTGCTGCTGCCAACGCAGAGCGGGTCTCATCCCAACGAATTGATCGGGGTGGGCAAGGAAGGCCGCATCTATGTCGTTGACCGCGACCATATGGGTGGATATAATACCATTCCCAACGTGTGCAATAACCAGGCTCCCACCTATGTGGACAAGATTGTGCAGGAATTTCCTGCTAACGGTATTGGAGGCATGTGGAGTTCGCCTTCGTATTGGAGTAGCCCAACCGGACAGTACGTTTACTTTGGAGGTTCCTCCGATCACCTCAAAGCTTACAGCTTGAACAACGGACGGCTTTCCTCAGCACCCACTTCGCAAACGATTGAGAGCTTTAGTTTTCCGGGTGGAGACCCTTCTCTGTCCAGCAATGGCACGACGCCAGGAACAGGCATCCTTTGGACGATTGACCGTACAGCGATCCTGCACGCCTACGATGCGACGAACCTGGGTTCCGAACTGTACAATAGCAATCAGAATGCCAGTCGAGATAGCCTGGGAAGCTATGTGAAGTTCAGTGTTCCAACGGTAGCGAACGGGGAGGTCTTTGTCGGGACGCAAAATACCCTCACGATCTACGGTTTATTGACACAATCATTTAGTGGCTCGCTGGTCGGGGTTGCAGGTACGCCTGCCCATACCGTCAACTTGACGAACGAAGGCAAAGCGGACTGGGCGCACTGGGGGCTAACGGTACCAACATCCTTCGATCACAAAGCGCATGTTGGTCAACAGATTAGCAATTATAGCGTTATTGGCACTAGCAAGGTCAATCAGTATCATAGCAACCCCAATGGCTATAGCTGGACGGATGGAACACCGACGGGGAGCGCGACGAACACCACTACAGGCGTTTGGGTTGCTAACGTGGGCAATGGCTTTAAAATCAGCGTGCCGGCCGATATGACCAGTAGGACGTTGAAAGTCTACGTGGGAATCTGGCGGTCTCAGGGATTGTTCAAGGCCAGCTTGAGCGACAATAGTGCGCCAGTGTTTAGCGATGTTATCCTGAATAACCAGAGTGGTGCGTCTATCGCCGTCTATTCCCTGACGTACAAAGCTGCTTCCGCTGGTCAGACCCTGACGGCTTCCTTTACCGTGTCACAGAGCTATTACCCTACCGGTAATGTCACGTTGCAGTCGGCGACGCTCATTGGTGCGGCGGTGCCGCCGTCGCTTCCTCCCTACAATAATGTGGGAATCAGTGACGATAGCAATCCAAAGGTAGCCAACTATGATGGCTCAACCCATAGTTACTCCGCGCAAGCGTTGCAGAGTGTGGGCATCACGCCAGGTCAAGCGGTGGTGTTCAACAATGTGACGTTTACCTGGCCGAGTCCGGTGGCTGGGACTGCCGATAACTATCAAGCCAATGGGCAATCTCTGCCAGTCAATCCGGTCAGTGGGGCGACGAAGCTAGCTTTCCTGGGTTCCGCGACGAATGGCCCCTCGCTTGGGAACGCGATCATTACCTATAGCGATGGAAGTACGCAGACGTTCCAATTGGGCTTTACTGACTGGGCTCTCAGTGGTGGGAAAGCCCCGCTCTCCTACGGGAACCAGCTGGCGGCGAGCACCACGTATCGCAATGGTGCCAACGGCAAACAAGCCCTCACCATTGATGTGTTTTACGCGGAAGTTACCTTAACGCCAGGGAAAACGGTAATTAGTGTGACCCTGCCGAGTACGCTCAATCAGGGGAAACTGCACGTCTTTGCTATTGGTACGAAATAGAGGATTGTGAGCATGAGCCGACAAACTAGACGCGTCTCTGGCAGACATAGATCATCGCACGAGAAGTGGCTGTCAGAGGTTCTTGTTGCCAACTTCCGTAACAGGAGCGAATTTGCAGCCCATTGTAGAAGAGCAAGGCTTCCATCTCTTGGGGAAAGACATAGCGCAGGGCTGTGCGAAGCGTTTTCTCCTCGTGTTGACCTCCTGGATGGAGAAACTTTAGATGGCGGGTGTAGTGCTGGATTTGGGTCATAGGATCGTAGTGTTGCTGTTCAGTGATCACGAGTTGTCCTCCATCAGACGTCGTGTACTTTTCCCCTTCTGGATGGAGGACTTCCAAGAGATTTCGTAGGGAGGGGTTGCGCGTTCCAAAGAGAAAACATCCCTCCGGACGCACATGTTCCCGCACGCGAGCCAACAGTGCTTCCTGATCCTCTCGCGTCAGAAAGAATTGAAAGGCGTTTCCTAGCATGTAAATGAAGGGAAACTGCTTCTGGAGCCGGAATGTGCGTGCATCCGCCAGCACCCACTCAATGGAGACAGCACGTTCAGCCGCTTTCTGGCGTGCTTGCGCAATCATTTCTGGCACGATATCCACACCCGTGACCTGATAGCCTTGCACAGCCATGCGCATGGCTGTGCGTCCAGTTCCACAGGCAATATCCAGCAGAGGCCCTCCAAGCGACCGCGCCCACTGCTCGATGAGTGGACGATCCTCATCGTAGTCCTCCACTTCCAGATCATAGGTCTGCGGATCTCGAAACTCTTCAAGAGAATCATAATCAATCGTCAATGTACCTTCACTCCCTTCTCTGAAACCGAATTTACACCCTCTCAGGGAAAGTATACCAGATATGGGCGCGGATTCTCGCTGCTTTCTTAAATTCATTTCGCAGTCGTGGCTATAGGGGTGGGCTGCTGCTTGCTGAGAATCATGCTTTGATAGAGGTTGCGGATGGTGAGTCCCTGGATGGTAGGGGTGCCATCGTTGAGGACGAGGGCGTAGACCGAGTTTGTGCAGGTGTATTGCATGGAAGCGAAGATGCGGTTGGCGGCAAGCGTTTGCAGTGCTTTGGTTGTCCAGGTTGACATAAAGTTGCTGTCATTGATTTTGCCATCGTTCGATTGGGCATTAGGGGCGTAGTTCCATTCGGTAATCATGATGGGGAGCCGGGTGCCGATAGTGGTCAGCATAGTGCTGCGGGCGTCGGCGATATGGTTTGTCCATTGGTCGATGTGTGCGATACAGCTATCGTTGGGTGCGGCATCGTCACAGGTATATTCGTGCCAGCTAATCTCGTCTGGGCGTGGATTAGCATGTTGTAAAAAGGTGGTCAGGTAGTTCTGGTCATACTGGTAGTTAACGGGGCCGATGAATTGCCCATTCAGCGCGATATGTTTGAGTTGGGGAACGATAGCGTTCCATGAGGCAGTGTAATTATCGACGTTGACACCGAGCAGGTCTTCCTCGTTGCCGAATTCATAAAAGACCACGAAGCGACCAAAGACCCTATTCATACCCTGGATAATACGCGTATCGTCGGCCAGCACTGTCTTGTCTACCGCACCACGGAGGACTACCAGAGCGTAGGCCCCCATATTGCGAATGTATTGAGCCGCCTGCATTTCCGTCTGGTTGGAGAGAGTGGGACGCACAGGCATGCGAATGATGCGGAAATGCATCAGCTCTAACTGGCTGCGCGTACTGGCGGATTGCAATACCTGGTCGTTGTTATCGTAGAGGCTCAAGTTCGTGCCGAAGAGCAATGGCGAGACGGAGCCAGTGGTGATTGGTACACTCGTGCTGATGGATGGGCTAGCTGTGGTAGCAGGAATTGCGGTAGTGTCAGTGGATGTAGAGAGAGGGGTAGGTTGGGGCGGCACGCCAGGTGTTTGATGATATACGTTTCTGATGCCGATGCCGAGTAGGAGCGCAACCATTCCAATGCAGAGCATGAAAATGGGCAGGCGGAATCGTCGCGGCAAATTATGTTTTCCTGGTTGCATCGGCATGAGTTACTCCTCTTTTATTTTACGGATTGGGAATTGATAGTATCAGAGACTGTGAATTATTGCCAGGGCGACCGCGAGGGTAGGTTTTTTCACCACCCAGTTCCGCGCCTTGTCATTCTGAGCGCAGCGAAGAATCTCCGTGCC
>JBPCJY010000154.1:0-50946 GCA_051004815.1 Ktedonobacteraceae bacterium | reverse complement strand
AAAGGCGTGGTTGGGGTGGAGTTTCCTTCTGATCGCAGCCAAGACTCTCTTTTTGGGGCCGCACGGAGCTTTTGCCCGCCGCTCAGAATGACAGGCGAAACCGGCGCGCTTCAAAAAACCTACCAGTGAAAGGGGGTGGCGGTGGGGTGCTAATGCGTCTCTCTTTCCATCTCATCCAATTTTGCAGGATTGTTCCGTATATACTCGCGGGTCAGCTCCAGTTCGCCTTTTTCGCGGATGCAGCGTTCAAAATAATTGTCTTGCCAGAAACGACCTGGGTATTCAACGTTCTTGTTTTTAATATGCCGTAGCCAGGCATTGGTCACTAATGACTTGTAGGCCCCAACAACATCGCCTAATGTAGGAGCATTTTGCGCTGTGCCATCGAGCCAGACAATGAAATGAATATGATCGGGCATAACGATATATTCGTCCAGTGTAATGCTTGGGAAGCGTTTCGGCAACGCCTCCCAATGCTCAACCACAATGGTGTGCAGTTCAGGAATGTCAAAAAGAGGCTCCTTTTTACTATTTTACCTTTGCAAATCCCAAACGGTTTGGTTCCCAGCAACAATATCTGGCTCGAAGTTAAACGTAAAGGACTTTTGGGAGGTGGGCACCTCGTAGGTCAGTTGTCCACGCAGGAGCGAGCTGGCTTCGACTTTGCCGTCCGGTGGAGTCTCGCCGATCAGAATGGTTTCAGTGTATTTCTGCCCCGTGGCATCTTGTAGCGAGAAATTCAATGCACTGCTGATATCTTGCGCTTGCGCGGAGAGATTCTTGAGCGTAACATCTACAATAAAATAGCTGTCTCCCGCCGTAGGTGTTGAGAAATCGCCGCCATTTGCGGTCTTGACACTATTGATAGTGACTTGCCACGTATCGTTCACCTTGACAACCTGACCTACTTTGAAATGCTGATTATTGGTCGATGCAGTGGTTGGCTGAGACTGCGCTGTGGTCGTGGTGGCGACCTGCGTAGCGACGACAGTGGCGACGGATTTCGCGCCACTATTTATAGCGGCAGCAATTCCTCCGCACGCGAGGAGCAGAACGGCGATTACCCCAAAGGCGATCCAGAGACCGAGGCGCGATTTCTTCTTTGGCGTCTGCGGCGGCGGATACATACCTGGCTGCATTGGCTGTTGCTGAGGCGGGTACATACCTGGCTGCTGCTGAGGTGGATAGACGCCTGATGGCATTGGCTGCTGCTGAGGTGGATAGACGCCTGATGGCATTGGCTGCTGCCATTGTTCTGGATACTGTGGTGCCGACTGATACCCCGTGTTGGGTTGCTGCCATTGTCCAGATGGTTGTGAGGGTGGTAGTGACTGCGACTGCTGCCTTTGCCATGGAGGCTGATCGGGTGGATATTGTTGTCCTTGTGGTGGATATTGTGACATAAGATGAATCCTTCTACACTCAAAACATCGTTCATGAGAACATTATAAACAAGTATACTTTAAGTTGAGCTAAATATAAATGAAGAGAGCATATAGATTCGGTTGAGATATGGTTAAGAATGAAAGATGAGGTATGTTTTTCTTAACTTCGACATACCCAATGAAGAACGCTTGATACAAGAAGGGGATTCATAGACGCATCAACCATGCGCGTTATCGCGCTCGACTGCTTGCGTGACGCGCACGATCAGCGAACGGATCAAGCGACCGTAGCCGTCATCCGGCAAGACTTGCTGGACTTCGTTTGCCCTGCTAATGTACTCGCGTGCCTGAGTAAGGTTGCCGAGGCGCAGGTTAACCTCACCGAGATTGGCATAGAGCGAGGGGTAGAAGCCGCGAACGCGCTCGTCGCCCACAGCATCGGCGGCATGAAGCGCACGCAGATGCCAATCGCGCTGCGCCTCTGGCTCGACGTGGGCATGCGCCATAAAATGGGCGACGACACACGCTTGATACTGGTCCTCAGCGCGTGTCGCTTCAGCCCACATGTTCGCGTAGAGGGTGCGTGCGCCGTCGCGATCACCGTTGGCCGCGAGGTCTTGCGCATGACCAATCTTCTCTATCATCACAGGTTCTTCCATGCAGCTTTTTGCCCTCCCTTGACTTAAAGTGTGCTTTATATATTACACTGGAAGATAGACATGTACAACATGTACAAGGAACGCCCATTGTAACAACTAACAACCGTAGGGCGCGATTTATCGCCGCCACCGCCGATTCATCGGCCCGTCCTCGTCAATCACCCGCGAGGATGGAGACTCATGTTGTAACAGGAAAGTAGAAAGACAGAAAAAATATGCAGCAGAATGAAGCATTTTTTACCACTGAGGTGCCATTGGCATGCACACTAACCGCGACAGAGCAAGTGACGCGAGCAGAGGAGGTCAACGACCTCTTCAAGCATGTGCAACAGGTGGACGAATTGACAGATGGCTACGCCCTCCGTTTCCCAGGCACCGACACCTGGGCGAACACGTTGCTACAATTCATCGCCTTTGAGCGAGGATGTTGCCCCTTTTTCACGTTTGCCCTGGTTTTTGAGCCGCAGCAAGGGCCTATCTGGCTGCATTTGCGCGGCCCAGAAGGCGTCAAAGCGATCATTGAGGAGATGATACATCCCTATTGACGCTCACACGCATCCATGTCTACAATAAAGGGAAAAAGGATGGGAAAGGAATGCCATGAACGCCGAAACCAAAGCGATAGCAGACTTTCTATCAACCGAGGGTACATATATAGATGTTCTCACTATTGTGCAGGCAGCTCAAAACGATGAAGAAGCCGCCCAACAGATAGAGGACTATGTGATAAACCAAAGACGTGGGTCGGAAGCACTCTATCAAAGCTTCGCACAAGACGACAAAGATTTTCGCAATGTCGATTGGCTAGAAGTCGCCCAGGCGTTCAAGTCGGATTAGTGCCAAATGCTTTAGTTCAGAGTATACCCTTGACAAACCATGCACCTTCCGTGTACCATCTCAGTAGATGGTGAAGAGATGGTAAAATGAATGAATTCGAAAAAACAGAGAAGATCACGATCAACCTGGGACCAGTGGATCTGGGGAAGATCGATTTGTTGGTGCAGGAAGGCTTTTATGCCAACCGGACAGACTTTATCCGCACCGCGATTCGCAATCAACTCACGATCCACGACGAGGAGGTCAAGCGGACTGTCGCCCGTAAAACGCTGGTCCTTGGCGTGCAGTACTACACCCGGCACGATCTGGAACAGGTGCGTGCCGCTGGCGAGAAGTTGCAGATCAACGTGCTCGGTCTTGCGAATATCGCCGATGATGTTACTCCCGAACTGGCCTTGGCGACCATCGACACCGTTGTCGTGCTTGGTGCCTTCCGGGCGAGTCCGGCGGTCAAGGCGGCTCTAGCGGCTCGCATACGTTGATCGTGAAGTTGACCTTTTATTATGGTGCATACATGGAATGGAGCAGTGCAGAATGGATAATCGCATGCAGGCAGCGATGGCCGAAGCAACCCGCCTCACACGTGCAGGCCGCCTCGCCGAGGCGAACGCTTTAATTCAACAGGTGTTACAGGGTGTGTCACCCGCAAACGGAACTACTGTGGTACCCGATGATACTATTATTGACGCGGAATCCCATGTCGTGAATGATACTCCAACAATAGCAATGAGGTCGTCAAAGGTTTCCCTTTTAGGAAGAAATTGCCTGCTCCACCACTTGGAGAGCCACCTGGAGAGCCAGCAGGTATCCCTTTCCCTGGCGGTATACAAGGACTTACGAACTGGCCTTCAGGGCGCGAACATATTCGTTCAGCATATCAGGTAGACCGTATGAGCGGACGATTTGTCGACAGCATGTATACTGGCGCAGTAGGAAAACGCACCTATAAATTGTATATTCCCAGCGGCTTTACCGGACAGCCGCTCCCTTTACTCATCATGCTCCACGACTGTACCCAGTCTTCGGTAGATTTTGCTCGTGGTACGCGTATGAATGTGCTGGCGGAAAAAGAGCTCTGCTTTGTTGCTTATCCCGAACAGGCGCAGCCCGCTAACACCTCGAAGTGTTGGAACTGGTTCCAGACCGCCAATCAGCAACGTGACGACGGTGAGCCGTCGCTTATTGCGGGCATCACGCGCCAGATTATGGGCAACTATCCAGTCGATGCCAGCCGGGTCTATGTAGCTGGACTCTCATCGGGTGGCGCGATGGCCGCGATTATGGCTGCCACTTATCCCGATTTGTATGCAGCAGTCGGCGTCCATTCAGGCATAGCCTATGGGGCCGCCCAGGACCTTCCGTCCGCGTTCAAAGTAATGCAACAGGGTGCGACTGGGCCTGTACGCTCCCTACATGAAGCGATTCCCATCATTGTCTTTCACGGCGATCGTGACACGACCGTCTCTCCGCTCAACGCTGATCGCATGCTTGAACAATGGTTGCAAGCGGCCCCTGACAGGAAGAGTTCGATTCGTGAATCATCGAGCCAGATAGCTGGTGGCCATGCCTATACCCGTAGAATTTACACTGATGCGGCAGGTCGCGTTCTTGCTGAGAAATGGGTAATTAAGCAGGCGGGCCACGCCTGGTCGGGAGGAAGCCCAAGCGGTTCATATACTGATCCGCAGGGGCCGGATGCTTCAACTGAAATGATGCGCTTTTTTGCCGATCACCCAAAAAAAGCTACATCTTCGCCTGGGCAAGCATAATAGAATGCGTATAATTTACATGAGCTTCTAAAGCGAAAGGAGTACTTACATCATGGCAAAGCGGACCGTAACGGTAGGCAACGCGATCATCGCCTTAGCAGGTAACGACGACCCCTTCAACGGGCAGGTACACCCCCAGCTACCTTTGGAACCAACAAAAAAACAGTTGGGAGAACGGAGTCAGGCACATATCATTGCACGATTGCTGGAAGTGGGATATACCGTCCTTACTCCCTACGGGGATAGTTCTCGCTATGATCTCGTGATTGAGGACGCTGAAGGTCGGTTCTGGCGTGTCCAGTGTAAGACTGCGTGGATAGAAGGGGGAGATGATGGATATATTAAGTTTGCAACCACATCACTCCGGTCACGTTCCACTAATGGAAAAGTGCAATACAGCAGAGCCAGGTACACGGGGCAAATAGAGTATTTCGCAGTGTACAGCTACGAACAGCGAAAGGCCTACCTTATTCCAGCCAATCAAGCAATAGGAAATACAATGCGTCTGCGCCTTGCACCAGCGAAGAACAACCAGGAAAAGGGTGTAAAATGGGCAAGAGAGTATGAGTTGTAATAGCGGCGACTGGATTCGAACCAGTGACGCTCGGCTTATGAGTCCGATGCTCTACCGACTGAGCTACGCCGCCTTAGACTAGCTTGAGAAGCTAGCCCACGACATTCGACTCGCAAATAATCTCCTGCTGTGAACCACCTGATCTCTTGCTCTCCATCAATATCATATCACTCTTGTCAAGAGGTTTTTCTGACCTACTTTAGCTCATACTATGCTATACTGTGAACACCTATTTTTATCAATCATAAATGTATTGTGTCAGGGAGAACGAGATGGGACAACAGTATATTGGCGAACGATTTGGTGATTACAAATTGGTACGACCTCTGGGCGAAGGTGGCTTTGCCAGTGTCTATCTCGGCCAGGAAGTACACAAAGAACTTCCGCGGCAATCAAACTGCCCAAAGAGCAACAGGTTCACGATTTCATTAACGAATTGCGCCGTACCGTCCTCTTGCAACACCCCAATATCGTCAAAATACTCGACTTTGGTATCAGAACACCCGACGATACCGCTTTTATTATCATGGAATACGCCCCGAATGGTTCGTTCCGCGACAAGTATCCCAGAAACACTCGTGTTCCACTTGACGTAGTAGTCACTGCCGTCAAACAAGTAGCCTCAGCATTGCAGTATGCCCATGACCAGCGTGTCATCCATCGCGATGTCAAGCCGGAGAATCTGCTACTCAATGCACGCAATCTCGTCCTGCTCAGTGATTTTGGTATTGCGACCGCTAGCCGTACCGCCATGACCGCGTATGGAGGACAAGCAGGGCAAACTATCATCACCGGCACCTATGCCTATACATCTCCTGAATAACTCAAAGGGCGTCCTGTTCCTGCCAGCGACCAGTATTCACTGGCTATCATGGTCTACGAGTGGCTTTGTGGCGAAGTCCCTTTCGAGGGACGGGAATATATCCAGTGGCTGTATCTGCACGAGAGAGAAGCACCCCCATCTTTGCGCGAGTATGTTCCTTCACTCTCCCCTGCTGTAGAACAAGTGGTACTGAGAGCGTTAGCGAAAAAGCCAGAAGAACGCTTCGAGCGTGTCGAAACCTTTGCCAGCGCATTAGAGCAAGCGGCGCGAGGAGAAGATGTGTCGCAACTAATGAGTGCATCTGGACCCACCAAACACTCTACACAATTTGATTCCTCGCCTGACTTCGCACGGACACCCTCCAACTCAATAGAGCAACTCTTTCAAGAGGGAGTACGAGCGCAATCGAGTGGGAATGCCGAAGAGGCTTTTCACATCTGGCGACAGGTGACGACAACATCGGGCGTCGCTGAAAGGTATAGCACCACAGCCCGCAACCGCATACGAGAACTGCGCACACAGATGATTCCGCTACGCCTCAAACAAGCACGAGAGGCCAGCATGCAAGGACGCTGGCAGGATGAAATCCGCCTTTGGGAAGATTTACTAGCGTTAGAGCCATCCGACCAGGATCTCACCCCTCTGCTCAAGTCACCACTCACGCTTGGCAACGCCGCGAGTAACATCGCGCAAAGTATTCGAGAGCGTCTCCAAATTGCGCAGCAGAACGAGCAATCCGCCTGGATGTACACCGGCGCACAACAATTTATCCATAACAGGGATAATCCTACCGCCCGCACTCAATTACAGATGCTCTGGCAGGATGCTCCCTTTTACGGCGATCCGTCAGGGCTATCCAAAGCTTTAGGCTTACCTGCTGCCTTGAATTATGAACAGGCCATTGCTGCCGAACAAGCACGCTTAGAGCAGGAACGAGTGGAACGAGAACGGCAGGAGCGGGAGAGACAAGAGCGAGAACGACAGGAGCAGGAAAGACTAACGCGAGAGAGACAAGTGCAGATGGTGGCAAAGCAAAAGCGAGAAAATCAATTTTCATATGTAATTTTAATATTAGGAGCAATAGCAGGTGGAATAACAGGAGGAACAATAGTAGCAGGAGGAATAATAGGAGTAATAGTAGGCATTATATTAGGAGCAATAGCAGGAATGATAATAGGAACAATGATAAGTGCATTCAAATAATGTGATAAAAATGTATACACATTTAGCAGATGAAATAATTAATGGCATCTTATCATGGCATCACTAACAAGTTAGAAGTCACATATGAAGGATTGCAATCTCGGAGCTTGTCAGAAGTACGGAAATGAGTGAGTAAGCGGATAAATGGCTACAAGGATAGATGGTGGCTTGCTTCCTATGCTCCATCGCCTCCCCCCACATATTGCCCCACCTCACTCAAACGACGCTGTAGAAAAGCACGCTCTCGCTCATTGTGGCAGAGATTGAATGCTGCTATATACTCATCGCGTGCAGCGGGCATGCGACCGGCGCGGCGCAGTAAGTCGGCGCGGGCCGCGTGAAACAGGTAATAGTCGCTTAACTCCTTCTTCAGGTTGGTACGATCAATGAGGGCAAGACCTTGCAGGGGGCCGTCCGCCATCGCGATAGCGACAGCACGGTTCAGCTCGATAATGGCGGAGGGAGTGAGCTTCATCAGTTCGTGATAGAGAGCGGCGATTTGCGGCCAATCGGTTTCCTCTGGCTGTTTTGCCTGGGCATGCAGCGCACTGATAGCCGCCTGCACCTGGTAAGGGCCAGGTTGTCGCATGTGAAGCGCACGCTCAAGGACGCTTAGACCCTCCTCAATCTTGTTGCGATCCCAGCGTGAGCGATCCTGCTCTTCGAGTAGCACAAGCTCTCCCTCCGGCCCCACCCGTGCCTCACGGCGCGAATCATGTAGCAACAATAAAGCGAGTAGCCCCAAAGCCTCTGGAACCTCACGGTAGAGTGACTCCTGAATCAGCAGCATGGTTAGCAGACGAGCCAGTCGGATAGACTCGTCGCATAGTTCGCGTCGTACCAATTCGCTGCCGGACATGGCCGTGTACCCCTCGTTGAATATCAGGTAGAGGACACAGAGCACGGCATCAACACGTTCTCCCAGCACACGCGCCTCCGGGACACGATAAGGAATACCAGCATCCCGAATCTTGCGTTTGGCTCGCACCAAACGCTGCGCCAACGTTGGCAGCGGTACCAGGAAGGCACTGGCAATCTCAGCGGTGGATAGGCCACCGAGCGTATGTAAGGTCAGGACGACCTGTGCTTCCAATGTCAGCGCGGGATGGCAGCAGGTGAACATGAGCTTGAGCCGTTCGTCGGGGATGGCAGTATCTTCCATATCCTCTGTTCCTCTCTGCTCCTCCTGCTCAAGCAACGCCTGGAGCATAACCTGTTTGCTCGCAAGCGTGTTCTCACGGCGCAAGCGGTCAATGGCCTTGTGCCGGGCGGTCGTAGTGATCCAGGCACTCGGATTATGGGGAATACCATCGACACGCCAGCGTTCAAGTGCCACTAGCAACGCATCTTGCAGGGCATCCTCGGCCAGCTCGAAATCTCTCACCGTGCCAATCAAGGTGGCAAGGATGCGGCCCGCTTCTCGTGAGTACGTTTCAGATACAACCTGCTGTATCCTATCCATCTGCTTCCTGCTATTACTCGAATTCCATCAATGGCCTTATCTCAATAGAGCCACTTGTGACAGCGGGAATCTTCGCGGCTATCTCGATTGCTTCATCGAGGTCTTTACAGTTGAGCAGGTAATAGCCGCCAAGTTGCTCTTTCGTCTCGGCGAACGGGCCATCAGTCGTCAGCGTCCTGCCGTTGCGCACTCGCACCGTGGTCGCGGTATTAGTGGGCAGTAGTGCCGAACCCGACTCAACGCCTCGATTAGCTGTCTCAGCTCCGAAAGCGTTGTAGCCCTCGTACTCGACTGCCAGTTCTTCCTGGCTCCACTGCGCGTGGGCTGCCTCATCTTGATAGATTAATAGTAAATAGCGCATCCCATGATCCTTTCTTCATAGCGGAGGTACATTGGAAAACAATCATTTTTGCTCTTCTCTAATATGACGAATGAGGCATGGGCAATTCGACATTATTGTAGCAGGAATTTCGTAGGGTCTGTGAATGATTGCCAGGGTCGCCCCTACTATACCACAATACCCGTTATATTCGTAAAGCGTGTATAGTAGGGGCGACCCTGGCGGTCGCCCTGGCTGGTGGGGACGTTGTTCGGTTATTCTTCGGCTGCGAAAGTGTTGTCGAAAGTTGTTTTTTCGTACACCTCCGCGACAGGGAAATATACACCATGCTGAATTGCCATTGGTTATTCTTCTCTTGTCCCCCATGGATCAAAACACCTACCTCATCAAGTATTCTCAGTTTTTCGCGGCATCATCGTGCAACGACAGCAGGTATTCTTCGATCTCGCCCGCCGTCTGCAAGTAGAAGACCTTATTCAATATCTCCTGTAACTTCTTGATTTCGGTGATGCCGCTGATCTGTTCGCGTGCCAAATCGACCAGCATCGGATAACGGGCATTGAGAAAGCCAACCAGTGTTTCACGGAGAGCAGCCTCTCCGTCCTTCCGTCCCTCCTCACGTCCTTCCTCACGCCCTTCCTCACGCCCCTCTCCCAGTATCCTTTGGTACACCCAGGACTCTTCCAGGTCTTTCTTGTACATCTCGAACCTCTCAATCAGCCACGCTTGTTCATCTGGTTTATCATAGACCAGCGCGGCGAAGTTGAACGCCATCGACAATAGGTTGTGGTTGTGGCTGGCAACCAGCCGCGTAATCATCTCATCGACCACCTCGCGCTGCTTGCCATCATAGGTCAGCGTCACCAGGGGTAAGAGGCCTTCCATACCCGGTTGCAAGAATACCTCGGCAGGTAACTCCCAGAGCTTGACGGCCTCATAAAAGAAAAGGTGATTTGGTCGTCCATTGGGCAACTTCTCGAGATAGGGCGGCTCCTCAATCTTGCGATCCTTGCGCAGGTAAATGACGATGGAAGAGACCGGCAAGCCTTTATTGATGGTGGTCGTCGTATTGTATTGCCACAACCGTTTGCCCATCTGCTTGTCACCACGTCGTTGAAACTCAATGTGCAAGATCGTTTTGACGCCATACCATAGTATAACATACAAGATGTCGGCAGTGAGGTCCCGTGTCTCCTGCGCATGCTGCGCTTTCAAGTCGGAGAGCGTCTGCGTTTTCAGTTCGGGTGAGAGTTCGTGTAGCAAGACGGCGTTGGGTACGAGCCAGGTCAGAAAGTGTTGTGGATTGGCGGTAAACATGCGCTTGAGCATGTCATCCCAGAGTTTGGACATTCATTCGTTCCCCCCATATCAATGTAGTAGGACAAGTGTACCACTACAGCTGGGTTTTGTCGAGGCGAGCGTGTTACAGGGTGCGCGTGGGATTTTTGTAGCAAGGGGGCGAGGTGTGTTGTATTGGCTTTGCGTTGCTACATGGTTGCTACAGAACGGTAGATAGAAGAAATAAAGAAACGTCTCAAGTGGCCTGTATAGCGACCTGAGACGTTCCTTTATTTGCAAGAGTAGCGGGAACAGGATTCGAACCTGCGACCTCCGGGTTATGAGCCCGACGAGCTAACCACTGCTCTATCCCGCGTCATGGATTGCGTAGCTGTATGCGCGAAGCCAGCGATGAATTGGTAGCGGGGGGAGGACTCGAACCTCCGACCTTTGGGTTATGAGCCCAACGAGCTAACCACTGCTCCACCCCGCGTCACTTTTGGCTCCCTTAGAATACTACAAAGTTTGCGTCTTGTCAACTACGATAGAAAACTGAAAATTGTTCAAAACATGACCTGAAAGATATTGCAGTAAAAGCTCAGCCAAACATCTCTTATCATATCTATACATATATTCCCATAGAAATACATAGATAAATGTAAGTCTTCCACTACATCACAACCGGAACTTAACCTTTTCGCCCTTCTATTGCTTGTGAAATGCTGCTATCATCAACACCGTGCATAGGGAATGAATACAAGCACCATTACTGATCTAAGTGTGGTTTTCAATCATTATCCACTGCATCAACGTCTATCCATCTTTCAATGCAGGTTCCGCGATTATGCGGATTCTGTAGATTCTCATGAAAGGAGAGTCAGATGGCAAAGGTATCCCGACGTGGGTTTATTATGAAGACCTCTATGGGTGTAGCAACGATGGGTTTGTTCGCTGCCGCGCCAACCTTGGCTGCAGAGCCTGAAGCAACAGATGCTGCTATGACCGAACTATCCACATCTGCCGCCGCGATTTCTGAACCCCTGATCGCTCACGTCAGCAATCTCGCCACGGGCGAGATTTCCCTCCTGGTTGGTACCCAGGAGATCATTTATCGCGACCCCGAACTCGTCCTGCGCCTCTTGCGAGCTGTGCCGTAAATAATGGCTCGCAGTGCCCTGCAAGAGGTATCTATTCTTAAATTTGAGAGGTAAAAGTATGTCATCTCATCGTGAAGCACCGGAGATTTCTAAAGATCCGGTTGCTGACAACACCGATACGTATGTATTTGTTAGCCCGGATCGTTCGGACACCGTTACCATCATTGCCAACTACATTCCTTTAGAAGAACCGGATGGTGGCCCTAACTTCTATGAGTTCGGCGAAGACGTCCTTTATGAGATCAACGTCGACAACGACGGGGATGGGAAGGATGACATCACCTATCAGTTCCGTTTCCACACGGACACTCGCAACCCTGACACTTTCCTGTACAACACTGGCACCATTACCTCGCTCAATAGCCCAAATTGGAATAGGCCACAATTCTATTCTGTGACTCGGCTGGACGATGAAGGTCATGTGACCACCCTGGGAAGCAATCTGGCTTGCCCGCCCTGTAATATCGGCCCCCTATCCACACCCAACTATGCCGAACTAGCCCAGGAAGCCGTTCACAGCCTTCCGGGTGGCATAAAGGTGTTCGCTGGGCAGCGAGCCGAGGGGTTCTATGTAGACCTTGGCGCGGTCTTCGATCTGCTCGACCTCCGACCGTTCCAGAACTTGCATATTATGCCACGACCTGCCGCACCAGGTGTCAATGGCACTGAAGACCTCAATGTTCACAGCATCGCGATCCAGGTACCCAAGACCCTGCTATCACGCGATGGCTACAATCCCACCGATCCGGCAGACCCCCGCTCAGTCATCGGCGTCTACGCCTCAGCGAGCCGCCAGAAGGCGACAATCTTGTCTGGAAACGGTGAAGATGTCGAAAGTGGCCCATTCGTTCAGGTCTCGCGACTAGCCGAGCCGCTGATCAATGAAGTCATCATCCCACTGGGCAAAAAGAACTTATGGAACGCGCAAGACCCTGCTGGTGACAAACAGTTTGCCCAGTATTACCTGCACCCTGAGGTAGCAAAGCTGCTGCCAGTACTCTATCCAGGTGTGTTCCCCCATCTGGCTGCTTACACCAAGCCCCGCGCAGACCTGGCGGCTATCTTGCTCACTGGCATCCCAGCCGGGATCATTCCGGGTTTCCAGAATTACACGGGTACGACTCAGGCAGATTTGATCCGGCTGAACATGGCCATCGCACCAGCGAAAAAGCCGAACATCCTTGGTATCATCGGTGGAGATTTGGCTGGGTTCCCTAACGGTCGTCGCGTCTTCGATGACACAACAACGGTCGAACTGCGTGCGATAGCTGGCGTCACCATTCCATTGGTGGATCCGAGCTACAAGCCCGACGCGGCTGCAGGCGTGGTCAGCGATTTCAACCCTCCCCAGATCCCAGAGGGCGTCCGTTACCAAAGTCAGTTCCCGTATCTCGGTGTGCCATACGACGGCTTTAACCATCCAGGCCAATAGGAGTTATTACTCTTTCTGACTGAAATGAGCACAAGCACAGGGGAATTCGGTGGTTCAGGCTACTGGATTCCCTTATGTATAAACAAGGCATAGCAAAACATCCACGGTGAGGAGAAAGGAGGGGAAAGCAAATGGTCGAGCAGTATGTCAAGCGGGTTCACACTGAACCTGCCGTGCTGAACATTGGGCAAGACACTGGAGCACTGGTCATCTATACGAGAGAGGATCTCCTCGGCAAAGAAATCGAGGTCAGCGTCAAAGGGAACGATGTGAAGAGGATCCACACGGCTATTCACGAGCGCAAGGTCAATGGACGCTCGCTCTTCGCCGGACTCTTTCTCGCCCTCCCTGCCGGTGACTATATCATCTGGGTGCATCCTTCCAGTGAGGTCACGATAAGCGGTGGACAGGTTGCCGAGGTGAATTGGCGTGATTGTGAGGTCTACGTTCCCTCCATCGGCCATCGCCACGCGTATGACGGGTATGATGCGTATGGGATATTTGGACAAGCACCGAGCGACACAGTGCGAAGCCTGCTTCCACCACGCTATCAAAATGGGAAAGCGGTCAGTGCTGCTCCGATGGGATCGGCTCCCATGAGCTACGCGGATGATGGGCAGGTCGCCTGGAACGAAATGTGGACTGGCTACTGCGATCTGGCCCTGGCAGGTGGCCCCCCACATCGAGCGAGCCTGTTGGAGCCGGTCTCCCCCGAGGAGGTACACGCGAATCGGGACGCCTACGAGCATGTGGTCGCTGAGATTGCGCGTGGTTTCCAACTAGTGACAGGTTTGCCTTCTGTACGTAGCGAAAAACCTGGCTGGGTTGGCCTCCATTGTACCGATGAGGAAATGGCACTATGGTTGCTGCGTGCTATTGTGGTAGAAAATGTCTGCGTTCGACGCGAGGGCAACATCCTGTTTTTGCCGGCTGGCCCTGCCTTCAGCATGGAAAAGGAGATCAAGAATGTGATTACGGTGGTGGCGAAGACACATCATTACTGGACGGAACACCTCTCCTCTTAAATCATTCTTCTGTGGGAAATCCCGCCTTTGACGTAACGATATACAATTATGCGGACCTTTTATCCTCTTGCAGTCAAAAAAGGGACTCCCGTACTTGCAAAAGTACGGAAGCCCCTGAAATGGGGTAATTCGTATATTTTCCTGTTTCTTAGCTGGCTATACTATAAGCCTCTTCTACCTCTACTCCTACCCCCTGTAACCAGGCGGAAGAGCCAGATCAGGATACATGCACCGATGATAGCGACGATGATACTCCCAATGAGACTATTAGTGGCACCGGGGATCAGCAGATTCGCGATCAGACCACCAATAAATGCACCAATCAGGCCGACAACAATATCACCTACCAGCCCATAACCACCGGCACCCATAACCCGGCTTGCGATGAAACCAGCAATTAAGCCGATAATAAGCCAGATGACCAGCCCTGTAACACTGAACGTGTCGGCAAGAACGATTGCTCCTAATGTCATACTTTTCTTTCCCTTCTCTTTTCATGAATATCGAACAAGATTGCGTCGTCAAACGTCGCTTACATGTGAGAAATCTTCTTTCCAAGTAAATCCCACTTTTCACGTCTGCTATCTGTTGCACGATTCAAACGGCACAAAAGGTTTCAAGAAGCTATACACAACATACGAGAGCAATCTATGCCCACTCTACTTACAATCCGTCACCCCTTTCGGCTTTTTCCTCCAGCCCCTCACCCCCTCTCGGCTTTTTCCTCCAACCCCTTGCCACCCTTGTTACCTTCGACGCTTGGTACGCCTATCGGTCCGGTGTTTATCATGGAGGTAATGTCACTCAAGCTGTTGATAGTGTTTCCTTGTGTCCTATAAGATTGCCCAATTTTTCCACTTTTTAATTTCGTAACCATGGGCCTTCGACCTCCTGTAATCAACCGTACAAACCAAATCAGGATACACGCACCGATGAAAGCGACGATGATGCTTCCGATGAGACTATTGGTGGCACCGGGGATCAGCAGGTTCGCGAGCAAACCACCGATAAATGCGCCTATCAAGCCAACGACTCTGAGCCCAAAGCTACTGAAACCCATAAGTCGGTTCGCGATCAAACCAACAATAAGCCAGATAATGAGGCCTGTGATGCTGAACGCATCAGCAAGAACGATTGTTGCTACTATCATACTTTTCTTTTCTCTCTTTTATGAATATCAATCGTGCTTGCGCCCCGGAAACCACCAGTTCCATTTCCCCAGCAAGCGCATCGTGGCGGGTACGAGGAGCGAACGAATAATCGTTGCATCCACCAGCACCGCCAGAGTCATGCCCAGCCCCATTTCCTTGGTCACCAACAGGCGAGTAAAGGTAAAGGCTCCCGTCACGATCACAAACAGCAGGGCCGCGTTGGTAATGACGCCGCCCGTCTTCTCCAGGCCGAGTGCGACCGCTTTACGGTTGTCATGCGTGCGCAACCATTCCTCTCGCATACGACTCAGCAAGAAGACCTCGTAGTCCATCGAAAGGCCAAAGAGGATACAGAACATCAGAGCCGGTATCGGACTATCAATGAAGCCACTGGCAGTGAAGTTCAGCAGGTTGCTCAGATTGCCCCATTGAAAGATAAAGACCAGCATACCCAGAGCGGCACAGACCGAAAGTACATTCATCAGCACAGCTTTGAGCGGCAACAGCACTGAGCGGAACATAGCCAGCAGCAGCATATAGGTGGCGAGCAAAATAAACAACACCGTCACAGGAAATTTGCCGTACAACGCACGATTGTAATCCAGACTGCTGGCCTGAGAGCCACCAACCAGTACCATCAAACCTTGCGCGGCACCTTTATCCCCGGCCCGCAACTGATCAATCAACGCCTTTCCGGCAACGCTATCCTTTTTTGCGTTTGTATCGACCGCGATGAGCGTCGTATCCCCCTGTGTTGTGGAGGTGACAAACTGAGCTAACCCGGCGTTCCGTTGATAGGCACCCGTGCTATACAGCGTGACCAGTTGGGCCTCCGGCAGTGTCGGGGTATCTGGCGCGGCTGGTAAGTGGGTCAAACTTGTCACATTTGTCACATGTGCCTGCTGTGTTAACCACTGCGTCAGGTGCTCTACCCTGGCTAGATTGGCGGATTGCAAAATGCTGGAGCCGTCAGGCGTCTGCACAAGTATCGAGACGGGGTCTGTATTCACTGCCGGAAATTGCGCACTCAAGATATCGAATCCCTGACGTGCCGCTGAACTGCGCGGCAACGCGGCGGCATCCGATGAACCAATATTGATAGAGAAGATGGGCCAGCCCATCCCGATCAGTAGGAGACTGGTCACTACCAGCACAAGCACTGGACGACGCATCACTGCCTCGGCCCAGACCCGCCAGAAACTACCTTCCCCTCCATTTTCAGCAGCCTTTTGTCCTTTACGTCCTCTGCTCCATCTCAAACGATCAAGCAATGGCAGATGTAAGGCATTTATACGCGGACCAAGTACGCTGAGCATGGCCGGTAACAACGTCAGAGCGGCCAGTACCGCGATGAGCACCACCACTGCTCCGCCAATGCCAAAGGAGGTCATGAATGGGATACCGATAAAGAGGAGGCCGAGAAAACCAATCATCACCGTTAAGCCACTGAAGAGAATTGCCTCCCCCGAGGTTGCAACCATCCAGGCAATTGCTTCCTGTGGGGTACGGCCTTGCGCCAATTCTTCGCGGAAACGCCGCGTCATGAAAAGGCTGTAATCAATCGAAATACCCAAACCAATAATAGATGCGACATTGAGCACGAAAATACTGGTCGAGAGATGCACGGCAATCGCATAGATGACGGCGAGTGCTATCGGTACAGCCACCAGTGCCAGCAAAATTGGCATCAGCGCGGCGACAAGCGAACGAAAAACCAGCAGCAAGACCAGGAGCGCAATGGGCAGTGCTATAAACTCCGCCGCTGCGATATCCTCGGTCGTAATCTGCGAGACTTGATCGTCGAGCACTGGCCCACCGGTCAAGTAGGCATGGGCGGGATTGCTCGTACCATCCTGCGGGAGAAGCGCGTGAATGTTGGACAGGTGCGACTCCACAAAATCCCACGACGTGTTGTACGTCACAACTACCAGGCTTGTGCGTCCATCAATGCCAGTGCCACCAGAATTCACACTCGTTACATGTGCTAGCGTTTGGGCCTTACTGATAAAGGTCTGTATTTCATGCTGGTACACTGGATCACTGACCGGAGTATGCGCTGCTTGAAATACGACGAGTACCTGCGAACCCGTCTGGTGCAACTTGCTCACTAATAACTGATCAACGCGGTCCGACTCGCTGCCACCAAGTGAAAAATTACTGCCCGTGAGAACCTGTGCCACCGAGATGGTAAATGGTAAGCTAACACCCAGCCCTACCAACCAGAAGATGATGATAATCCAACGAAAACGATAGACCACGCGCCCAAACGCCAATCCCAGGCGATAGAAACCTTGCTTTGCAAGAGACGCATCGGTTTGTATGACAGCAGTAGACGTAGTGGACTCATCCGATGCCTCGATCGGAGGCAGGAACGGCTGTTGTGGTTGATCTTCTTGTATTCGCATGCAGTATCTTGTCTTTCGTTCAGGCACACAATGCGCCCAGTGCGTCATGTCATTACATCAAAAGCCTGTCATTCTGAGCGCAGCGAAGAATCTCTCGTGGCAGGGAGATTCTGAGCGCAGCGAAGAATGACAAGGCGAGGACCCAGGCATTGCAAACCCTCCCTGTGTCAGCTGGCACGGGTTCCCACCTCAACCCCACTTCCGCCCCTACGAGGTGTCCACCTTTCCCCACCTTCGGGTGATGGTTATCCCCGCCGATTGATCGGCCTGTGTCCGTGCCCCTACAGTGGGTTCAGCAATAATCCACAGACCCTGACAAAATTTGCGCATAACTCATCAAGGGAGTTGCAGATAGTGTATCATATCTGCAAAGCCTGTCGTCAGAGACGGCTAATGTGCCGTCCACCCGCAATCAATGCTTTGTGCGCTGCCGGTAATGCCGCTGGCGGCTGCGCTACAGAGGTAGGTCACGAGCTGCGCGACCTCATCAGGCTCAAGGAGGCGACGGATAGCCCCTTCAACCACCATGATCTTTTCGACCACCTCGGACTCAGGAATGCCGTGGACACGCGCCTGATCGGCTATCTGCTTCTCGACGAGTGCCGTGCGCACATAAGAAGGGCAGATGGCGTTACAGGTCACACCATGTTCGGCTCCTTCCAGGGCTGTCACGCGTGTCAAGCCGAGGATGCCGTGTTTAGCGGCGACATAGGCCGACTTAAAAGGAGAGGCTCGCAGTGAGTGTACGGAGCCGATATTGATGATGCGCCCCCACTTGTGGCTGTACATCCCTGGCAATACGGCCTTTGTGAGCAGAAACGGAGCCGTGAGCATAATGTCGAGAATCAGCCGCCATTTCTCCTCTGGAAACTCTATGATTGGGGCCACGTATTGGATACCGGCATTGTTCACCAAAATATCTATTTGGCCCTCGGCGGCAATCGTCTCATCCACCAGTCGTTGCAAATCCGCGCTTTTTGCCATATCCGCCGCCTGGAAACGTGCGCCCGGTAAGGCCTCGGCTGCGGCCTGTCCACCCTCACTATTGATGTCGGACAGCATTACTCGTATTCCTTGCTGCGCGAAATCGCGAGCAATAGCCAACCCAATACCAGAAGCCGCCCCTGTCACCAGGGCAACCTTTCCTTCTAAACTTGTAGTATCGGCCATAGAGATGTTTTCCTTTCAAAAGCTATTTCGCTTGCTCCTTTTTGATGGGGCAATCATCCAATACGCTTTTAGCAAATTCCTGGCTACCACGTATAGCCTCGTAAATCATAGCACCTAACAATGCTCCGATGGGAGGGCCGACAAAATAAATCCACACGACGGCCAGGGAACTTCCCCCCGCGAACAGCGCGGGAGCCAGACTACGCGCCGGATTCATGCTTGCACCTGACAATGAGTTCACCATCAAGCCACAGATCAAAATAGTAAATCCAACGGTGAGACCGCTCTCTGATCGTTTGAAACGCTTATCGGTCGCCGTCGCCATACTGACAAACATCAGGAAGAAGGTTAGCACAATCTCAATCACTATCGCTGCTACTATACCTATCTTAGGGGTCGATGCGCCAAAGTGGGCGGCAACCGCTTTATCAGGCAGAACGAGGGAATGTATGCCCACGGCGAGCAACGCACCGGCAAATTGTGCCAGCCAGTACGGTAAAACGTAACGCCAGGGAAAACGGCGCGAAATGGCAAAGCCGAGCGTAATAGCCGGATTAAAATGGGCGGAAGATAAGAAAGCCAGCGTGTAAATCATCACGGCAATCGTAAATCCGAAGGCCAGATGCACGACAAAGATACCCGCGAAGTTCGTGGTATCTCCTACCATGTCCCGCGTGCCACAGCCAAAAAAGACTAATGCGAACGTTCCGATGAACTCAGCACTATAGCGCCTTAACATAACGGACAGAGTATCATCATCCATGACATTGCTCCGTTCTCTTCACGACCCCTTTGCCTACGCTCAAGGATAGGTTCTCAGGGCGTGATGCATTTAACGAATGACCATGACATCAGTGTAGGGGCCGATTTATCGCGCCCACCGCCGCACCCTGTCTGCACCCTGCCTGGGGGGCAGGTAATAACAGGTAATAATCGACCCGTCCCGGTGGTGGAATGTCTAATGTCCAATGTCCAAAATCGGCTACTCCTACCCGTTGATGACCTCTGTACGCCAGACGCGTACCGCCCCATCCTCCGCGCTATTCGCCAGTAGCCCATTGGCCCCAAAGACCACACCATACACTTCAATACGATGATTGATGGTCTGCAATGCTCGCCCCTGGTAGACATCCCACAGCTTCAATGAGCCATCTTCCGAACCTGAAACGAGCAGCCGTCCATCGGCGGAGAAATCGACGGTCCAGACCGCGCCATCGTGACCTGTCAACGTCTGGAGAATCTGACCCGTGTTGGTATCCCACAAACAGATAGCTCCATCGGATGAACAGGAAGCCAGCAGCGTCCTGTCAGGCGACCATGCCACGCCATAGACAATATCGCTGTAGCGCAACCGCCGCTGCAAAGTGTGGCTCTGCACATCCCACAAGCAGATCGTTTTGTCGAAGGAGCAGGAGGCCAGCAGTTGGCTATCATAGGAAAAATCAACGCCCACCACCACGTTATGATGTCCCTGCAAGACTTGTAGCGTCTCGCCCGTGGCAGGATTCCAGATGCGCACCGTCTCATCGTTGGAGCAGGAGGCTAGCATGGTATTGTCGAGCGCGTAAGCGACTGTCCAGACCGCGCTACTATGTCCCTCAAGCACGCGTAGTGCCGCACCGGTGCGCACATCCCAGATGCGTACCGTTTTATCTTCGGAACACGATGCGACGCTTTGCCCATCGGGCGCGATATCGACGCCCATCACCGCTCCCTCGTGTCCCGTCAGCGTGTGCAGCAATGCGCCGGATTCCGTTGACCACAGGCGTACCGTCATATCCTCTCCGCACGAGGCGATGCGTGCGCCATCAGGCGAGAAGACCACGTCGTCCACATGGCCCTGATGACCCATCAAGATGTGCAAAGGCGTAACTTCAACCGCCGCCACGCGCTGCCCACGAGCTAACGCCAATGGTTGCGGAGCGGAGGCCGTTTTCCATTCCGCCCACTCAATCAATACCATCGAGCCGCGTTCATGGCCGAACTTCTGCGGATATTGCGGCTCCTCCCAGCCAATTGTTTCATCCAGGTAGTCGTAGAGCGTTCCTAGCGTAATGCGTCCTGTGCGTGGATTCGCCGCCTCACCTTCCAAAGCATCGAGCAGGTGGGTCATGAAGACGCCATGGCCCTGCTCCATCTGCTCCTGCGACACCTCGCCGATACGGTGCGAAGCCACCACGACACGCCCATTGGTACGCGGCAAATCCAGCAATGCTTGCCCAAAAAGTAGGCCGCTATCCTCTGGATTTTTCTGCTGCCGCCAGCCGGGGCCGGAAAGCGCGATATCCAGCAGCGTCAAAATATTGCCGGCCTTCGAGTCATAGAGATAATGATCGACAAGTGTGGGAACATGCAGTCCTGTCACCGGACGATTGAGCTGCGTGGTACCCAGGGCTAGATAACCATCCCTGGTCGCGGCGTCCAGAAAGGCGTGACCGGCGAAATAAAATAGTACCAGGTCATTCGGTTGGGCACGAACGAGGCAAAGTTCACGCAGTTGGCTTTCAATCTCGTCGCGGGTCGCCGCCTCTCCCGCCAGATAGACTACGTCCTCCGCCAACCAGCCGCCGCGTTCGGGGTCAATCAACAATTCATACAGGACGCGTGCATCGGCCTGAGCGAATGGCAGAGGAATAAAAGTGCTCTTGTCATTGTAGTTATCTATACCGACAATGAGCGCATAACGGTGTTCCATTCGTATTCTACCTTTTTGTAATTTCTTTGTTTCATCTTTTCGTTGCCCTGATTATACTACTTGGAGGAGCAACAAAGGAAATGATGGCCCGTTACAGTATCTGTGGGTGCTTGCCAGGGCGACCCTTGCGGTCGCCCTGGTAGCCACCATCGCATTATCAGCAATCATTGAAGGACCCTGGTATCCCGTTTCCCTCGCTATTACGTCAATAGAGTAGGGGTGATATACTAGTAAATAGCAGTCTTAGCAAAAGACTGCTATCGGCGTAACTTTTCGTAATCTAAAACGTATTTCTAACGTATCCTAAGTAGCACGACAATTCCCTTTGGAAGAAAGCTAGACGAAACGTCCCTTGTACGTGTAAGATAGAAGGATATACAGTAATATTCAGCGACAGGGCAAAGAGCGCAAAGAGCGCACAAACAGCATCCTCTATGGATGTCCTGTCAATTCGAGAAAGCAGGTCTGACTTTATGGATGCTCAGGCTATATATATGTTTCAACGCAACCCGAATGATGGGCCAAATGGCTCACAACGCCCTAATAACGGTGGTAATGGGAGTAACGGGAAACCAGGTGGCAATAGCATGATGCCGCTCATTCTGCGCTCGCTGCTCATCGTGGTGGTTGTGTTGTTGGCGTGGGGAATATTCCAATACTTCACACAAAGCTCCAGTAGTACCCCCAACACGATAGAAGTCCCTTATAGCACCTTCTATCAGCAAGTACAAAGCAACAATGTCAAAGATGTTGTATTCCAGGGGCAAGATGCCACTGGCGATTTCTATAGTGCCATTTCGGTGGTGGGTAGCAATAATGGTGATTCCTCCATACATTTCCATTTTACGCAGTTGCCCAATGGCGACCCGACGCTTATTCCCTTGCTGAACCAGCACCATGTCAATTTCCAAGCGAAAACGCCCGCGGACAATAGTTTCCTCCTGAACATCCTCTTTACCATTGTGCCATGGGTATTGATTATCGGCGTGTTCATCTTTATCGCCCGTCGTGCGACGCAAAGCCAGCAGAACATCTTCAGCTTTGGTAAGAGCAAGGCGAAGCTCATATTGGAAGATCGACCAAGTACCACCTTTGCCGATGTCGCCGGTGTTGATGAGGCCAAAAATGACCTGGTTGAGGTGGTCGAGTTCTTGAAGACACCTGGGAAGTTCCAGCGTCTCGGTGGTAAGATTCCTCGTGGCGTCTTGCTCGTTGGTGCGCCAGGAACAGGTAAGACGCTGCTGGCTCGTGCTGTCGCGGGCGAAGCAGGTGTCCCCTTCTACTCCATAAGCGGTTCCGAGTTTGTCGAAGTGCTGGTTGGCGTCGGTGCCAGCCGTGTGCGTGACCTGTTTGACCAGGCCAAGAAAGCCGCTCCCAGCATCATCTTTATCGATGAAATCGACGCCGTGGGCCGTCAGCGCGGTTCCAGCATCAATAGCAACGATGAGCGCGAACAGACGCTGAACCAGTTGCTGGTGGAGATGGACGGCTTTGATACGCGTCAGGCCGTCGTCGTTATCGCTGCTACCAACCGACCGGATGGACTGGATAAAGCACTGTTGCGACCGGGACGTTTCGACCGCCGTGTCACCGTCGAGCGACCTGACTGGAATGGGCGTCTGGCTATTCTCAAGATACACTCGCATGACGTGCCGTTGGCAAAAGATGTTGACCTGATAACCATTGCTCGTGCCACGCCAGGCATGGTTGGTGCCGACCTGGCCAACCTGGTCAATGAAGCAGCACTCTTGGCGGCGCGGCGCAACCTGGATGCCGTCACACAGAACTGTTTTGACGAGGCATTGGACAAGATATTGATCGGTGCCGAGCGACCGCTCGTCTTGACGGAAGAGGATTTGAACGTCGTCGCGTACCACGAAGGAGGTCATGCTCTCACCGGCCTCCTGCAAGACCTGGTCGATCCTGTGACCAAAGTGACGATTGTACCGCGTGGTCAAGCCCTCGGTGTGACGCAGTATACGCCGCTGGATGATCGCTACAACTACTCCAAAGATTACCTGGAGTCGCAATTAGTGACGGCCCTCGGTGGTCGTGCCGCCGAAGAGGTCGCGATTGGGCGTATCACGACTGGCGCGGAAAACGACCTACAGCGCGTAACCGCTATAGCACGTCAGATGGTGGCCCGCTGGGGCATGAGCGAACGGGTGGGTGCCATCTCCTTTAGCGAACGAGAAGACCCATTCGCGGGTACGTCTCTGGCCAGCAACACTCGTGAATATAGCGAGAAAACAGCGGCCATCATCGACGAAGAGGTTGATCGTATCGTGAAGTGGGCCTACGGTCGTGCCGTTGGTTTACTGTCTGAGCATCGTGAAACGCTCGACCGCGTTGCCCAGGCCTTGCGCCTGTATGAGACCATCGACGCCAAGCAACTGCGCAAGATCATGGTGGAGACGGGTGCGATAAACTCCGCCCCCATTGCCTATCAGGCATAAGCAACAACAAGCGTAGGGGCGCGGTAAACCGGCCCCTACACACCTTTCACCCACTAAGGTTGCGACATTTCCTCCAAATTTCCCTCCGACGTATCTTTTCCCATGCGAAAGGTATGCCTGACGGCATTGTGTTTCCCACTACTTGCCAGGAAATGCTCTACGTCAGTTTGCGAAAGATCAAATGTCTCTAGCTCACGTACAAGGGGCGACGTGGGGATAGGCGTCTCTGGCGCACGACGTATACTGGGAGCAACAGATATGCTGGACGTACCACGCCGTTTTCGTGCGTGCTGAGCAACGCCCATACGCCGCGCCTGCTTTAGCTTTATCAATAACGGCGGCGTAATTGCTAATGATAGAATAGTCAAAATAGTTACTGGAAAGAGCAGCAACCACCACGCGTGGAACACTAATGCCGCCAGCATGCTGCCCCCAACACATAGCGTAATCACTCCCATTGTCAATGCCGTTGAAGCCTCGATGGTAGCCAGTAACTTGGCCCACCATTTTTCACGAATAACTAGCTTCCTGCGCCGTTGTGCGACTCTGCTCGTTGCCAGGCTATGCCGCATATCAGCGGGCCATAAAGCTCTGCTTACTCCGCTCGCGTGCTGGCGGAATACCTGCAACTTCTTACTGTCTCCACTTTCCCCGACCCCTCTTCCCATATTTGCTCTACTCACATTCCTCTCCTGTGTACATTTGATCGTACACTGCTGAACAGCATCATGATAGCTCATCCTCTCGCGACACTGAAGTGCCGGCATAAAGACGGCAGCACTTCAGTGCTCGGCGCGAAACACACCCCACCGCCCAACCACACTCCCTCACTTCACCTTTGCGTATACGTTTTGTCACCAATGTAGTACAACACAACCTCTTTCCCCTCAACCACCACCACCAGCCGTCAGTGTATCTTCTTTCATATATCGCATACGCGCTTCTCAACTCCACACCGCTAGCCGCTACAGGCAAATGCCTTACGACCGAACCACCACCCAACGCAACGCGTACACTGGATATCCCCACAATCCCCTACAACCCAACCCCACAACCTTCATCCACCACTCAACCCCATGAAATAAGATGACGCTTTCAGCTTTTCATTGTGTTGTATTCCCCCCACATCATTACCACATATACAGGTGCCACCACTACCCATCCACTTACCAACCCACAGGACATTCTGCTTTGCACACAGGTGTCCTGCTTGTGTCCGCACACCGGCACTTCACTATCGCGAAAGAGAATATACTACATCAATGCCATTCTGAAGAAAATTGCAATGCAGTTACCTCCTGGAGAATCGCTCGTTCCACGTAACCCCTCCCCCGCGTGACTGTTTCCTGTCACATAACCATCTTAACTGCACTGGTATCCGGTTCTGGTTATGAAGTGATGAAGATTTAGTTAAGAATTGCCCTTTTCACTGTTGAGTTCTTAACCATTTATAGACTGTTTTCTATATGGCTCTCCGTCCTTACTCTTCACGATCCTCTCGTTCGACTTCGACGGTGACTTTACCGCGCAAGCCAGCGATTTTAGCGGTATGAGCGGGCGGGTCCCATTCAAACGTGACCTTTTGTCGTTTGATCGGAACATCGGCCAGCAGTTTGTCCCAGCGATCTTCACGCGCCATGCTGATCTGGACATGCTGCTCATCTACATCCAGGCGGCGCGAGATGACCGCGAGCAGGTCAGATTTAATGAGTTCTAACAGTTCTGGATTGACCTTGATGCGATCATTCACCAGTGCCACCTTGAGTCGCTCCTTAGCAATCTCTTTAGGTGTTGGCTTTTTATGTCCATTCATGAAATCAAAAAAACCCATGTGGAATGGCCTCCTTTGCAGGATGGCTAAGAACGAACGCGCTTCTCAACGAGGGCCGGGCCGATTCCTACGAACCGTCGCAGCCTTTCCAATAGAGATGGTGCTTCAATAACGTCGTCAAGAGGTATCTCTTCGCCCATAATGCGCTGCGCGGCATTGATAAATGCGCGACCGGCACGAGAATGTTTTTCGTAGACAATCGGTTCACCTCTATTGGTGGCAACGATGATCAATTCATCCTCGGGTACGATGCCTAGCAGGTCGATACCAAGCACTTCCAACACATCCGCCACATCCATCATATCGCCGCGTTTGACCATGTCAGCACGCAGCCGATTGAGGATCAGGCGCGGCTCCGCTTTGCCTGCCGCTTCCACCAGCCCGATAATCCGGTCGGCGTCACGCACCGAAGCCATCTCTGGATTGGCGACGATAATGATTTCGTCCGCACCAACGATGGCGTTGCGGAAGCCCTGCTCAATGCCTGCGGGCGAATCAATGATGATAAAGTCGAACTCCGAGCGTAGTTGCTGACAAAGCTGCTCCATCTGCACACTGGTAACGGCGTTTTTATCGCGTGTCTGCGCGGCAGGTAGCATAAAGAGGTCGGGCAATCGCCTGTCTTTGATGAGAGCCTGGCGCAAGCGGCACTGTCCCTCAACAACATCGACAAGATCATAGACGATACGGTTCTCTAACCCCAACACGGCGTCCAGGTTGCGTAAGCCAATGTCAGAATCCACGACAACTACCTTTTTCCCCTGCATCGCCAGGGCCGTCCCCAGGTTGGCCGTGGTGGTAGTTTTGCCGACACCGCCCTTCCCAGACGTGATAGTAATCACCCGACTGTCCATAATGTGTGCTCCATGTGGACTACTGTTGAAACTTCTTTTAGAAGAAAAGAACGGTTGCGTGCGACGTTTAGGGCCGTTTCTAGTAACACGTTGACCACCACAAAAAGTGCTATGCCTGGTACGCTACAATTTCCTTGGTGGTCGCCCATTGATCCACGTCTCAACGAAAATACGCCCACTGCGGATCGTCACCACCTCTGGATGAGGTTGCGTCTCCCCTCCTTCTGGTGGCCGCGAGAGCAGGTGTGCGATACGCAACTGGACGGGTGCTAATTGCAGCGCACAGATACAGGCACTTTCATTATCGGGATAGCCCGCGTGAACCATGCCACGCAGCACTCCCCAGACGATGATATCGCCGCCCGCGACAATCTCGGCCCCGTGGTTGACATCGCCCAAGACAATAATATTGCTGGCGTGGTGAATGGCTTGCCCCGAACGTACCGTGCGCCGTATAAAGAGCGTATTATCCGAGTCGCGTGTGTCGCGTTGTTGGCCCTGGCCACTTTCACTCAATGGGCCGGTCCCTGTGGGCGTCGCTTTACCTGGAGAGGGAAAGGGCTCGACCGCATTTTCCTTTCGTTGTGCGATGAGCTGTTCCAAAGGCGTCACTGACATTTGATAATGCGCCAGGAGATTTTCGAGTTGGATGCGCTCGCTCACTCGAAGCATACGGCGACTGGTATCCACTGACAGTGAAGCACCGCGGAAAAAGCTCGGAGCTTCCGCTAGCCGATCAGCAAGTGCGCGTAGCAATTCGCTAAAGGGAGTCTCAGGCTCGAGGGTTAACAGCAAGCCATTGCGCGTTCCCTTTATCGCAACATATCCTTGCACAGACTGTTTCTCCTCTCTGCCCAGCCTGTCTTCGGCATTCGCTCTGTCCGAAGTATCCTCCGTACCCATGAAGACCCCATTTCACTACAGGGAGCAGGGTTAGTTCTATCATAAGCCATTTTTCCGACGTATACACATACCGTGACACTATACAGTATAAGCATCCAAGTAGCAAAACGCAATAGGTTAGGTACTCTCGTCCTCTAACTGTAGAGTCGCTCCTTCTTGTTCTATGAATTTTCACCTTATGCCTATTGCGGTTATTGCGTTTAGCAGGTATACTATTGGATAGCTAATACTTTATCCATTGATAAAGGAAGCAGGTCCGCAATACAGAAGAGGTAGGAAAACCATGTCAGTACTAGAACATGAGCCTATTACGGCGCATGAAAGCGAAAGACCCGCGTTAAATCAAATCGAAGAGGTGCTCAACAATGGACATCGTATCCCCAAACTTGTTGGTCCATATGGAGAGGAGATCGAATTACCTCAATCAGTGTTTCAGGTACTGCGGCACATTATCTACCATATGATGCGCGGTAGAGCAATCTTTATTGTACCTGAGAATAAAGAGCTAACGACTCAAGAGGCCGCAGACCTGCTCAATGTCTCAAGGCCATACTTGATAAAGTTACTTGAACAAGAAAAGATTCCATTTGTTTACGTTGGGACCCACCGACGTATTCGCTTTAGCGATCTTATGCAGTATAAAGCACGCCGCGATGCTGAGCGAGAGCATGCCCTTAATGAGATGGCGCAAATGAGTCAGGAATTAGGACTGTACGACTGAGGGGCTTTACCTCTATCCTGATCCCAATCATGTGAAGATTGACAGCAATGTGTGGTAAATGCGGCTGCGTTTCATTTTTTGCATCGAGGGGATGTTGTAGGGACAGGGGGATGTCTTTCACTCGTAGGTTTTTGAGGAAAGGCATCAGCGAGGTGGGAGCTGTCATGCTGAGCGCAGCGCAGAATCTCTCGTCGGCCCTCGCGCAGATTCTTCGCTGCGCTCAGAATGACAGGCGAGATCGGCGCGTTTCAAAAGACCTACGAGTGAAAGACATCCCCCTGTCCCTACTCACATCTTCCCCTTTTTGCACAAAAATGAAACGCATCCGGTAAATGCAAAGAACTTGCAACCCCATCATCAGATTGCATACAATACAACAGTAATACGAAGGAACGGATGGGCTTTACATCATGGCAGACTTTATGAATTTTCCCACTGAACGCGAAAAAGTAGTGACCTTTGGTGAGACCAGCATCGGGATTATCCCCGACATATGCCTGGTTTCACACTTCCAGGTGGGCGCGTGGCAAGTATTGTACCGCCCTATGGAGACAGGCAACGTGAAACGCTGGGGCATGCCGCTGATGATACCCAACTTCTCACGCCTCAAGGATGGCATTTTTCAGGAGAAGCACACGGCACTGCCCATTCACGGCTTTGGGCGCATGCTGCCCTGGACTATCATCGCGCAAGATGAGGCGCATCTGAGCATCCAATTGACCAGTAACGACGCGACACGCCCCGATTACCCCTATGAATTCACCTTCACCGCAACCATCGCTGCGAGCGAGCAGACCTTAACCTATACCTTGTCGATGGAGAACCGCAGCGATGAAACTATGCCCATCGCCCCTGGTTTTCATCCATATTTCACTGTCGCTCAGCAGGATAAAGCGCACCTCCACGTCGATAATTTGCCCGGTTTTGACGTTGCCGCGGTAAACTGGGACACAAACCCGCCCGACGACCCTTGTTCATTCCAGCACCATGTGACGATCCAGGTACCGCACAAAGGTGTACTGACAATCCAGGAGCAGCCTGTTGACGGTGCCTACGCGCTGGCAAATATGCAGGTCTGGTCGGAGCCACCCAACAAACCTGATCATGCCTTCGTCTGCTTCGAGCCAACCGTCGGTAGCGAAGATGCCCTCAATCGTCCGGCTGACCGCCTGGAGATTGCGCCCCATAGTACCCGGCAAATCGTGCTACAGCTCAAGGCCCAGCCACTCTAAAGACGAAAGACTTACCTCTTCACTAGTGGCACCAACGGACACAATAAGATATAATAGATTTATATCACGCAATGGTACTGTTGCACGTATATGTATTATAGGATAGAGAATCCTCGTCCTACTACAACAGTTCGAGGAACAGATATAAATATACCTGTTGGGAAGCAGAAAGCAGGAAATCTTGCATGGATAACATTCTAACCAGAAAGCTCTGGTTACAAAATAATAACAATACACCGCCGCGCCCACCAAACCCGCTGCGCGGGAATGGCAATGGTGGTCGTCCAACCGGGCAACCGGGCGGAGGCGGTTCTAACCTTAATCGTTGGTTGCTCATTATCGTCCTGGTCATGCTGGGCATTTACGCCTATTCGTACTTCAACCCCGGTAATAACACCAATACTTCCCAGGTCGATCAACTCACGTACAATGCTTTCTACGACCAGATCAACCAGGGAAACGTCAAAACCGCCATCTTCAACGGGCAGACGGATATTACCGGCGATTTCCGCTCACCGGTCGGTAAATATACCCAATATCATGTCATCCAACTGCCCAATGGCGATCCGCAGCTATCAACACTGCTCATGGCCAAGAACGTGACATTTACCACCCAGGCCCAGCAAGATAATAGTTTCTGGTTAAATGTCCTCTTTGCCATTGTGCCGTGGGTGCTCATTATCGGTCTGTTCATTTTCTTGAGCCGTCGCGCGGGCCAGGGACAACAGGGCATCTTTAGCTTTGGCAAAAGCCGCGCCAAGCTCATCCTGGAAGACCGTCCCAGCACCACGTTCGCGGATGTCGCGGGTGTGGACGAGTCCAAATATGAGCTACAAGAGGTCGTCGAGTTTTTGAAGACCCCTGGGAAGTTCCAACGCCTCGGTGGCAAGATACCCCGTGGTGTTCTGCTTGTAGGCCCTCCCGGAACAGGTAAAACCCTGCTGGCACGAGCGGTAGCCGGCGAAGCAGGTGTCCCCTTCTACTCCATGTCCGGCTCAGAATTTGTGGAAGTGCTGGTCGGCGTCGGTGCCAGCCGTGTGCGTGACCTGTTTGATCAGGCTAAGAAAGCCGCTCCCAGCATCATCTTTATCGATGAAATTGATGCCGTGGGTCGCCAGCGTGGCACCAGCATCAATAGCAACGATGAGCGCGAACAGACGCTGAACCAGTTGCTGGTGGAGATGGATGGCTTTGACACTCGTCAGGCCGTCGTCGTTATCGCCGCCACCAACCGACCGGATGGGCTAGACCAGGCTCTCCTGCGCCCCGGACGTTTTGATCGGCGCGTCACCGTCGATCGTCCCGATTGGAACGGGCGTCTCGCTATACTCAAGATACACTCGCGTGATGTGCCATTATCGCCCGATGTGCAATTGGTCGCCGTTGCCCGCTCCACGGCTGGTATGGTCGGTGCAGACCTGGCCAATCTGGTCAATGAAGCGGCCTTGCTGGCTGCCCGCCGGAATCTGGATAGCGTCACGCAAAAGTGCTTTGACGAGGCCCTGGACAAAATTCTCCTCGGTGCCGAGCGTCCACTAGTGCTCAACGACGAAGACCTGAACGTCATCGCCTATCACGAGGGTGGTCACGCGTTGACCGCACTGCTCTCAGAAAATGCTGATCCGGTCACTAAGGTAACTATCGTGCCGCGTGGTCAGGCGTTAGGTGTCACTATGTCTACGCCGCTGGATGACCGCTACAACTACTCGAAAGATTACCTGTTAACGCAGTTGGTCACGGCTCTAGGTGGTCGCTCCGCTGAAGAGGTGGCTATTGGACATATCACGACGGGAGCCGAGAACGATCTGCAACGCGTCACTGCTATCGCACGCCAGATGGTCACACGTTGGGGCATGAGTGAACGCCTCGGTACGATCTCGTTTAGCGAACGTTCCAGCCCATTCTCGACTGGTGGCGAGACTGGTGCTCCCTCCGATTATAGCGAAATGACCGCCGAAGCCATCGATGATGAGGTTGACCGTATTGTACGCATGTGCCACGCACGTTCCGTCGAACTACTGACAACGCACCGCGTGACCCTGGATCGCATTGCCCAGGAACTACGAAAACACGAAGTCGTCGATTCGCGCCAACTGCAAGACATCATGCGTGAGACAGGAGCGATCATCGCTTCGCCGCAATCGCGCTCCGAAGGTGTGCCGCAAGTTATCGCGCCTCCTCCACCAGCAGAGCCACAGCCGCGCGTCAATAGTACCGGCAGCGAGCAATTCGGCTAAAGAGCACAGAGATTCCAAGGATGAATAACAACGGGCGACCACAATCAGTGGTCGCCCGTTGCTCTTCATCTTTGGGGATAGAGTTATTTCCCACCACCGAAAAAGCCGCGCAACCCCGGATAGTCTTTCAAGATGTTATCGACAACCGATGGCGTAAGCGATAAAAATGTTCCCTGTGCATCCGCCAGGACTGTCTGCTCGTCTTCCGCCAATGTGAGCACACCAGTGGCCTGAACCATACGCCGGCGTTGTTTGCCCAACGAAGCCCGTACACGCAAGAGCCGACCATACGGTACATAGCGACGATAGCGCACCTCCAGTCGCCCGGTCATCGTCCATTCTGGATGTTCGCTCAAGATGGAAGTGCGCCCCAGTGTTTCATCCAGCACCGCCGCCACGATCCCCCCGTGTATCACACCAGGAAAGCCCTGATGTTCCTCCCTCGGCTGAAAGTCCGCTACTATCGTGTCATTTTCCAGGCGAAAGACCAGCTGTAGCCCAAAAGGATTGCGCTGCCCACAAGCAAAACACTGTTGATAGTCCGTTGTATCGTTCAATTCCATACGTCAGTTGCCTTCTACTTCATAAACATTGTGACTGCTAGCCATCTTATGATATGCTATCACAAAATAAACCAACCGCCGCAGTGGTGAGACGAAACACAACGATAACTCGTGTTGATACCAGGAACCTATCTATTTACGTGAATGAAACGTCGTCACACCATCAGGTGCAAGAGTAGGGGAAAAAATTATGGCAAAAACAGCACAAAAAGCGAAATCCACGACCACTGACAGCCACAGTAAAAAAGCGAAATCCGCGCCCTCTGACAACGAAACAAAAAAACAGCACAAAAAGCAGGCCAAACAGGAAGCAAAAACTATGCTCAAGCTGGAAGCGGCCAAACGGTCAGAGCAGAAGGCTGAGCAAAAAGTTGTCAAAGCACAGGCAAATCTGGTGGCTAGCAGAACGCATGTGCAGACCCTTGAAGAAAAGTTGGCACAAGCTCGTTCCTCCCAACAATCGTCACATGCCGATGCATCCAAAGCAGGCTTCGCCTTACAACAAGAACTACCTGACCTGAATGGGCATACACAAGACAACGCTCAAGAGCAGAACGATGCCCAGGAAGACAACACTCAGGCCCCATCCGCCTCATCTACTCCATCGGAGCAGTCGGAACCTGCTTCTCCCCCTGAAAATCAGGTGATTTTGTTACCACCGGCGGAAGGTCGCACGGATATTGGGCAAACTCAGGAGACAGCAACACCCCAGGATGAAGGAAATGCGCTGGAACAGAGTAGCGGCGAAGAAGCCAATCAGTCATAAGATAAACAAGCGGCAAGGCCAAAAAGGTTATGGCCTTGCCGCTTGTTTAGCTCATTTCCTTTTTGGTCTCAGTACCCCTTTATCTTTGAGCCTGAGATAAATCCACAGGGTTATACCGAGTAAAACGCCGCCAATCAGGTAGGCACCCAGCACATCACTGGCCCAATGGTCTCCCAGGTAGATACGCGAAGGGCCGACCAATACCACGAACAGGGCCGGAATAATCAGGATAGCATAGTGCCACCAACGGTCTCGTTTCAAAAGAATGATACCGAGCGAGAAAAGCAACCCGAAGTACGCCATGTACGCCATTACATGGCCGCTGGGAAAGCTTTGACCACCTACGGCATACAGGATATCCACCAGCTTGGCCGTTGGGCGTGGCCGCTCCACAATCACCTTAATCAAACCATTTAATAAGCTACTCACCACGCTTAACGCAACAATGGTGATTGCCTCTAAACGGAGACGCACCAGCCAGAAGACTGCCGCCGTCACCAGGATGAGCAGGGCAAAGAGCAATGCCTGAAAGCCCAGCCAGCTCACTGCGTACATAGTGATACTTAGCCAGGGAGCCTGGTTCTCCTGAAACTCACGCGTAATAGTCACATCAACGGCGATGACGGGGTGAACATGCACAAACCATGCCAGTAGAGCGAAAAGAGCCAGCTGCACCGCGTAAATACCAAGCAGTACATACGCACGTTTTGAGGCACGATACCACGGAACGCTGCTGCGGGTGACTTCTTGCTCCGCTTTACCAACGACATCTTGTACATCTTTTTCTATTTTTTCGTTCACCGGCTTCTGCGCTAGTGAAGAATCGTCACTGTGGTCTTGTTTGATATGTTTTTGCTGCATATATACTCCCGGGATGAGTAGACGTAAGCTCAAATATAATGATAACACGATTCTACCGTGGAACATGTTTCAGCGTATTGACGAATCTGGCATTTCTCGTTACATTCAGTAGAGGAAACAATAGGAGTATACATCGCAACCGAAGGGGATTAATAGCATGGCTTACACAGAAATTCGTCCGGCTCGACCTGAAGACCGCGACGCGGTCCTGGCTTTTTGTAGCAACACCTGGGATTGGGGCGACTATATTGAATATGTCTGGGATGAGTGGCTAGAGGATACACAGGGGCTTTTGCTGGTTGCCGTCGTCGATGGGCAACCGGCGGGTATAGCCCATCTCAAGATGCTCAATGCCACCGATGCCTGGTTGGAAGGCATGCGTGTAGACCCGGCCTATCGCCGTCATGGCATTGCCTCTGCCCTCGATACTGCCATGCTGGCGGAAGCGATGAAGCGCGGCGCGACCAAAGCCGGACTGATTACCGAGTCCACCAATACAACCTCTATTAGTCTGGCCGAGCGAGGCTATTTCCGCCGCGTGGGTTCCTACGCGCTCTATCGCGCCACGCCCGAGGCGGCTGCCACGCGCCAACACTATGGGACAGATACGCCACAACTGGCAACCCAGGAAGACATAGACGATATTATCAATTACCTCAATGCCTCCAATGTTTTTCCTGTCGTTGGTGGCCTGTATTACTACAGTTTTGTGGCCTATAGCATCACCGGCGCACTGCTCGCGCAGAAGATTGCGAAACAACAGGTCTATATCCTGCGCCGTTGGGACAGGCTGGATGGCCTGGCTATCGCGGAGCCACGCCTGGATCGCTGGAATCACCAACTCTCTATTGGCTATATTGATGGCACCACCGAATCGATCAGCCTGCTGGCCTACTACCTGCGCCATCACGTCCTGACCATGGAGCTAGATAACGTAGGCTGCTACGTTCCCGACCTAATGATGGTACGTGACGCCTTTGCTGGGGCCGAATACGAATGGGACGGTAAGCTATTCTACACCTACGAACGCGGATTGGTGTAGGCATTTGGGCATTCATTTAGGGCCTATGAATGAGTGCCAGGGCTATACACGCTTTACGAATACAACAGGCATCGTAGTATAGTAGGGGCGGCCCTTGCGGCCGCCCATAGGCGTCAAGTTAAGAAAGGAAGAGCTAAAGAAAAGAGGTGACAAACCGCGACTCCTGTGAGAAGATAGAGATCTGAAAAAAAGACCGATACATCTTTCAGAGGAGTCATGCGATATTGAGTATAGCACAGCTGAATAGGCAGCTCAAACAACTTTTTGAACACGATGCCCCCGAACTGGCGAAACAGATGGGAATGCGCGAACGAACGATCAGCTTTTCCCAGTTGGCGTTGTTGTTCGTGATGGGCTGGTGGAGTCAGCCGCAAAGCGGACCCAGCGCCTTAGCACGCTTCGCGGGAAGTCTGGGACTCACCGTGAGTAAGCAAGCGGTGGACTGTCACTGGACGCCGCGAACCGCCGAGTGGCTGCTGGCCTTGTTGCGGCGAGCGGTGCAGCAGGTGGTGCGGGGACAAGGAGTGACGCTGGACTGGATGAGACTGTTCACGGCGGTGTGGGTCGAAGATGGGAGCACCATCACGTTGCCGGTCGCCTTGGCGGAGATATGGAGGGGCTGTGGAGGCCGAGCGGCGAAAGAAGGCCAGCCGGACAAGAGCAAAGCGGCCCTCAAAATCACGGTGCGCTGGAATCTCAAAGATGGCGAGTTGCAAGGACCGCATCTGCAAGCCGGACGGCGCCATGAGTTGAGCAGTGTGTTGTCCAGTCAGCAGATGCCCAGCGGCAGTGTATGGCTGGCAGATCTGGGCTATTGGTCGCTGATGTACCTGAGTAGCTTGATGAAACAGGGCGTGTACTTCTGCATGCGCGTCAAAATCGGTGCGGTGATCTGGCACGACAAGCAGCGCACCGACGTAGCCCAGTTGCTTGCCAGTCTGGATGAACAGGCCACCCAAGCCGAGTGGCTGGTGAATGTGGGCGGGGCACAACTGGTCAAGCAGGTGCGATTGCTCGTCAAGCGTGTTCCGGAGTCGGTGGCCAACTTGAGGCAAGCGCGCCTTCGTGAGTACGCCGCCAAACACAGCAAGCCAGTCAATCCCGTGGCGTTGGAACTGGCTCATTGGACCATCATCGTGACCAATGTTCCCGCCTCGCTGATGAGCCTGGGGCAAGCCTTTATGGTGATGAAAATCCGCTGGCAAATCGAGTTGCTCTTCAAACTCTGGAAACAAGAGGCGTTGCTCGATGAATGGAGCAGTGACAAGCCGTGGCGTATTCTCTGTGAGGTATATGCCAAATTGTTGGCAATGGTGGTGCAACATTGGGTGATCTTGGTGGCGTGTGATGATGATCCGCATGCCAGTTGGACCGGCGTCGCCGAGATTGTGCGACAACAGGTCCCCATGTTGGTGCATGGCTTTCGCCAGCATCTCTCGCTGAGCAAGGCCCTTCGACTCGTCAAAGACAGTGTCCGGGGTGGGTGTTCCATTGTGGCACGCAGTACTCGGTTGAGTACCTCGCGCCACATCCAGAGCGCGTTTGACCCTCCCGTAACTTGACGCCTATGGGGCGGCCCTTGCGGCCGCCCTGGAAACCACGCGGCATCGCTTAACTTGACGCCTATTGGGCGACCCTCGCGGTCGCCCTGGTAGCCAACTCGGTAACATATCTACCTGATCCCCGTCCTTTCCCGCGTCCTGTGATACTATAGAAGCGAAAGGAAGGGAAGAATCCTACATGCCAGCACCATATACCCTACAGACCGTATTAGCGCAACGGCCCCTTGGCCTTGTCTTTGATATTGATGGGACACTGAGTCCCATCGCACCCACCTCCGCGTCGGCCCGGCTCTATCCCGGCGTTGCCTCTTTACTGGAACGGGCCAGGGAACACGCGCATGTTGCGATTATGACAGGCCGCGCCATCATCGACGGCGCGGCTATGGTCAAAGTAGAAGGGCTAACGTATATCGGCACACACGGCCTGGAGTGGAGCGATGGTCTGCCATCGTCGCATCCGGTCGAAGTGGTGCCGGAAGCGTTAGCCTCTATCGAACCCGGTAAATACCTGCTTGACTTGGTTGAGCAACAACTGCCAAACCTGCCAGGGATCGCCGTGCAACGCAAACGTTTCGGAGGTTCCATTCACTATCGCCTTGCCACAGACCCCCAGCTGACGCGCCAACGCATTCTGGCTATCCTTGAGCAACCTGCTCGCGAGGTGAATATGCAGCTTAGCGAAGGGAAACGCATTGTCGAGATACGTGTACCCATCGCGGTGGACAAAGGCCAGGCTTTACGACGTTTTACCCGCCGTTTTGACTTGCGTGGCGTCGTCTTTGCCGGCGATGATCGCACAGACCTGGACGCCATACGCGAAATTGTCCGCTTACGCTCTGATGACCTCTCAGACCCCCCTGGCCTCCCAGCCCTCTCCATCGTGGTACAGCATCCCGATACCCTACCCGAACTGTTGGCACACGCCGACATCGTGGTGCAAGAGGTCGAAGGGATGGTGGCACTGCTACAAGAGATGGTGTCTATGCTATAAGCTTTGGATGCTTAATACGATGCTCCTCATAGGCATTCACTTAAGCGATGCCGCACGCTTCCCAGGGCGACCGCAAGGGATCGCCCTGGTGGAGAAGGAATAAGCCCTGGTGGGAACTCAAAACAATTCTATAAAAAATACATTAAAATGATATGCCTGAGATTATTTATTGTTTTTAACTCAGCAAATACTAAAGAACAGTATCATTTTTTATGGCTAATAACAGGGAAATGGGGTATACTTTGACAAGACGTATTTGGTGGTTGAAACAAAAGGAAACACATATGCAAGAGCAGGGAAAGCAGCAAATTATTCCGGTCAAAGTCTACCGAACAGACGGGCGTTTGATGATTGCCGCTCCGATGGCTGGGCTGGAGCCTGAGAACATTACGGTCGAAGTTACCAACGATGATCGTCTCATTCTCCATGGAGACCAGCGCGCCATGCTCAAGGAGGTCAAGGAGTTACTGCTCGATGAATGGAGCGTCGGTGTCTATTACCGCGAACTCGCACTTCCTGTTCCGGTCAATGCCGTGTGCGCTAATGTCACCTATGGTAATGGTGTGCTGATGGTCACATTACCCATCAGCGACCAGACATCTCCCGCACGATTGACGCTCGAACGCATCACGCCTACCCATGGCGAGCACAAAGGCAACGCTGGTCACCATGTCATCTGCGTTCAGACATGATCGTACAGTAAGTCCCACCCATCGTTGACAAACGTGCTGTTCGTGCGCAAGCACAACCACGTTAGAATGGAGAATATCATCATGAGAGGAACTTCAGCAGGAGAGGCTCTGGCGCAGCAGAAGCTGGTAGCCTTTGAGCAACTGCAACCTGAATTTGAGGCAAGTTTTCGCTTCGTTCAGCACATGCATGGACAGCATCGTTTCGCCACTTTAGCGGTGGCTGAGACAGTTTACTATCTTCATGCCCTCTGGGTCTGCGAATGCAAGGAGCGTATCCTGAGTGTGCATAGGAACATTGGACGCTATGAGGGTCAGCATTGCCTGGACCTCTTACGCGGTTGGCAAGAGGGCGAGACCGCGGCGGTGGTGGCGTTCCTCCAGCGCAAATTGGATGCTCTTTCTTTTGCGGAAATCACGCACCAGATACAGGAGGCAAAGACTGTGCGCCATGCCGGTGATGGCCTGTTGCGGCGTCTCCTGCATGGTCGCCTCGTCTTACTCAACCGAGAGATGAATCTGCTGCACGCCTTGGACGGCATCTTTGCTTTGTCGGATGAGGATTTGTTGCGGGAGGTGCAAACCGCCTGTAGCAACTATGGACACACTCCCAGCCAGATCGAGCAGCAACTCGCCGCGGTGAACGATCCGCTCTTCTCCTATGCCCCCCATCAGTTCCTGGCCGAGCGCAACATGCTGGTGATGAATACGCTGGGAACGAACGTGATGATATTGCCCACCGATCTGCCCGGCGAGCGTTCTTGGAAGGTGGTTGCACCAACGGAACCCTTGCGCCCCTTTGCGGAGTCCGTGATCAGAGGCTATCTGGAACTGATTTCACCGACACACAACAATCTCAGGCGGTACCGCTTCATTGATCGCCCTGAAGCCAGTGCTGTGGCCGAGGCATAGCTAAGGAACAAGTCGCATGAATACCACCACCATGACTAGAATGCAGCAACAGGAGCAGGATCACTTCACACCAGCAACTCGTGAAGCCATTCACAAGGCCCAATACGAGGCCGTTCGTATGAATGTTGAGGAGGTCACTCCCGAACATCTCTTCCTGGGCATCCTTGCCCAGGACGGTGATGGAGTCGTGGAGACATTCAATATGTTGCGATTGGATCAAGAGGTGCTTCGTAAGCAGGCCGCGACTATTTTCCCTTCCCCCAGTGATACTGGGAAAGGAGACGCGAAGAGCATACCGTTGTCTAAAGAAGCGCAAGCCTGTCTCGAGTGGGCCATCTCTTTTGCAACGAACCTGCACGTCCCAAACGTCCAGTTAGAGCATGTGTTGCTGGGGAGTGTGCGCCATCCGCATCTGCAACCACTCCTGGCGTTGTTCCTGGTCAACGCGGGCAGCATCCTTCCCTCCTATGTGACAGAGCGTTCGGGGCTAGTCTACACGGCAACCATGGATCAGCTTATCACATCAAGAATTCGTCGGCGGAGCGTGTTGCGTTCCAACGACGGTGTTTCCAGCACAATCCTCAGCAGTTTCGAGCGTCCTACCCTCACCTTCTCCGATATTGTGGGGTTTCATGGGGTGAAGCGGGAGCTGCACGAAGTGATAGACTTTCTCAGGAACCCGCAACTCGTGCGACAGGATGTGCGCTCGTACCTTTATGGACTGCTCCTGGTTGGCCCTGCCGGCAATAGTCGGACGCTCATCGGACAGGCCATAGCTGGTGAAGGGGCTGTTCCTCTGCTCTCGCTCTCCATCCCTGCCCTCTTTGAGATGGCAAGCTCTGCGAGTGATGACCACACCGCGCTCTTTGGCCCTCTTCGTTCGCCTCACGGGTCGGGCCATCCTGAAAAAGAGATGATAGCTCAAAGCGGGCGTCGCATGATCCATGACCTCTTTGAGCAAGGGAAAAAGGCCTCTCCATGTGTCATTTACATCGACGCGCTTGATGCATTAGCACGACCTGAGCTGCGAGACGTCTATCAGCAGTGGCAGAGCCAACTACGGATCGAGATAGATGGATGCGACAATCATCCAGCGATGGCAGTTATAGCAACGATAAGCCGCTATGAGCAGCTTGATCAATCGCTGTTGTTACCGGGTTACTTTGATCATATAGCGACCCTCGATGGGACGGTCACACGGCCTTTTGAGGAGGGGCTTACCATATGTTCTGCTTGCCAACAGGAGGTTCCTGCGCACTGGAAGTATTGTGGCTTCTGTGGCGCCGCTTTAGCAAAAGCCTGCCCACACTGCGGTGCAAGGCGTCCAGATGTAAAGGGCGTATCCTTCTGTCCTGAATGCGGAAATCAACTGCAAGAGCCTGAAAAGGATAAATCGGCATGACAACACAGGAACACGAGAATGTAGAAACCGAGAGACAACAAGCACTGAACGAGGCGAGTAGTGTTCTTGCCATAGGCCATGTCGAGCGACAGCAGGCCCAACTTGATAAGGCGCAGGATGCCTATCTACAGGCCCAAAACATCTATCGCGTACAGCAAAACATACCAGGTTTGGGACACGCGGCTCTAGCATTGGGGCATATTGCGTTGCAACAAGGCAATATAACCTATGCGACAGCGCAATATCAAGAAGCTCTTCGTGATTTTCACGAGGCAAATGATCCTATCAATGAGGCTGATGCCAGTCGTAGTTTGGGAGATGTGCAACGTTTGACGCGGCATTTTGCTGAGGCGGAGGCAGGATACACGCACGCCCTGGCAGTGTATCGTACTCACAATGAGAACTTCAGCAGCATTGATGCATTGACCGGTCTCGGTCGCATCTATCTTGAAGAGGAGCAGGGTGAGAAGGCCGCGAACACTTTTGCGGAGGCGTTCAGTCTTTCTCAGACGATCGAGTATGCATTAGGACAGGCGGACGCAACCCTTGGACTGGCGGAAGTCTACTTGCTGCAAAGTCGTGTTGACCAGGCATTGACGGCAGCAACATCCGCGTTACAGCTCTACACAGACGAACACAATGCACTGGGCGGAGCTTATGCCAGTCACATCCTGGGTGAGATTCATTTGCGACGTGGACAACTTTCCTATGCCGCCTCGCTGATGGAGTATGCGCAACGAACGTACAAGGCGGCTGCCTATCAGGTCGGTTTGGCGGAAACAGCAGCCGGTTTGGGCGAAATTCAGCGACGGCGCGGCTTCCCGGAGCGTGCGGCGCAGGTGCTCCAAGAGGCATACAGACAGGCACTTGCCTTCCATAACCAGCGGGTCGCAAACAGAGTACTGCTCAGCCTGGGGGATATCTATCGTCAACAAGGTCAGATTGGACAGGCAAAGAGCGTCTATAGTGATGCAAGAGTATATGCGGAAGAACTCGGTGAGCCTGGGGGCGCACATGGCATAGCTGAAGCGGAAGTACGTCTCGCACGTCTCGCCATTTTCGCGGACGATATGAAGGATGCGGAGAGGCATCTTCTAGTGGCAACAGACGCCGTGGAGAAGGGTCAGCGAGCGGGCCAGGTTGCCGCGTTCGCCGCGATTGTGCAGGGCCAGTTGTCCTTGACAGAGGGAGACTTTGCGCTGGCCGAGACTCGCTTTCATGCCGCACGCGATCAGGCTCAGACACAACAAGAACCACTCCTCGCTGCCGAAGCCCTATTAGGCATGGCACAGGTGAAACTAGGGCGCGAAGAGTTAGCACTGGCATACGACCTTTTCTTAGAGGCCGGGCAGCTTTTCCAAAGGGTTGAGAGTGCTGATGGCGATGGCTATGCGATTCTGGGTATGGCCCAGGTGAAACTTGGACAAGAGTCATGGGATGAGACGATTGACAAGAGCGGGGCAGCGGTCACGCTCTTCAATCAATGTGGTAATTACATTGGACAGGCAGTTGCTCTGCTGACGTTGGGGCTGGCCTGCCGTGGTAAAGAAGATTTCGAGCAGGCGTTGTTCAACTTCGAGGAGGCACTCACACGTTACCAGCAGCAGCAACAGCCATTGGGTATCGCTGATACGCATGCCGCATACGCCAGCATTTTCTTGCTGCGTGGCGATGTGGAGCGAGCCAGGAACGAGCAAGCGAAGGCAATTACACAGGTTGAACGTGTGATGCACGGTCTGAGTACACCGCAACAATGGGCTATGTTCTTGCGCCAGTATGCCGAACTGTACGCGCAGACCGCTATCACCGATATACGACGCAACCAGGACGAGCAAGCGCGAACATTGCTTCAGGATGTGGCACGCATCGCTGGGCCGCAAGCATTGACGCGCCATTTGCAGGCATACATAGATGCAATGCCTACCAGCAGCGAGGATTTGACCGAGGAAGAACGACGCTCAAATACGAATCTGGTCGGGCGCATCAGATACGTACTCAAAGGCTTGTGAAATCCTCTCTCGCCGACAAATGGGAATTCTTGTCCGTATAGCAAAGAACGCTTTCCGATCATCCATAGATAATCGGATGCATCCCCAGCGCGAAATACAGGAACAGCAGGCTCACCGCGACGATACCCCAATCAATGAGCCGCCAGGGAGCGCATTCATAAAAGTCGCTGCTGGCTTTACCAAGCGTGTAACCTCTTGCCAGCAGCGCATCGCCCATTTCGCTGGAACGGCGAATCATGAGGGCAACCATAGGTACCGCGACACTGGCCAGATCGCGCAGGCGGCGTATAAAACTGCGCGGTCGGGCGGCAACGGCCCGCGCCAACTGCGCCTGATGAATGGTCTCATAGTCGGACAGAGCCAGGTCGAGCGAGCGGAAGACGGTGCTGAGAAAAAAGATCACCGATGACGGAACGCGCAGTTGGCGCAACATGCCAATTAACTCTGTGTCACGAGCCGTCATTACCAGAGCAATGGAGACCATAATCATACCCGCGTAGCCGATCACTTTCGTTCCAGCCACCAACAGCCCGCGTGTACTCACCAGCAGCGTGAGCGAATGGAAAATGTGTATCTCCGTCAGCATGAGGGCAGGCAGTGCCACCCAATGCGCGAGGGCAAAGGCGACCACGATACCTACTACGATGCCAAGGAAGAGCTTACGCGTCCAGAGAAAATAGAGCGCGACGATGGCGAGCAAGACCGCTTGCCACGGGGCCAGACCAATACTCAGTTGCCCGGAGTAGACGGTCAACCGCGCCAGTGTCATCCCACCGGGAACTGGATTGAAGACGATCCAGGTGATAAAGAGAGCCACCAGGGCAGGCAGCGTGAGCAAGCAGTAGAAACGCGCCACCCTTGGACTGACACCGCTGAGCAAGAATACCAGCAACGCCACCAACCAGAGTAGCATCGCCCCCAACAAGTCCGGTTGCGCCGTGTTGATGGTGCGCAATAACGCCCCCGATAGGCACAACACGAGCAATAGACGTGCCAGCAGATGCACTCGCACAAATGGAGCATTGACGCGCCGTGTGAAGAGGAACGAGCGCACATAGCGGCGTTCCGGCGGTGGAGACAAAAAATCCTGTGGTACCGTCTGCGCGGATTGCGCTACCTGTTTGCTCGCGCCTCTCTCGACTGTGCCGTCCATTTCTATTGAGCCGGAGTAGGGCTAGCTACTGGTGTCACCGATGTCGTCGATGTTGGTATAGGCGTTACTTGCGGCAGCGTGAACGTTGGGAAAGTAGTTGGATTGACCGTAATCATTTTGATTTTCGTGAGATCACTCGGCATGATATCGCCACTGGATATATGGATAGAGACACTCGCGGGGTCTACTCCTGGCTGTTGCTTAAGCAAAGCATTCGCGTTGGCTAGCTTCATACCTTTCAAACCAGTTTGCATGGCGTGTAGTTGGGACGCCGGAAAGTGGTATTGCGCCACGCCGGCAGCCGCGATAGCGATTAACACTTGCCCGCTGGTGTCTATACCTTCGTAAGCTGGTTGACCAATCTGGATCGATGCGTTGAGCAGGACGTAGTTCGCTCCAAGTCGCTGTGCCTGCTGCTTTAACAACAAGAGTGCCAGCGTCTTGGCATCCTGGTTGGAGAAGTAGGCTCCTTGTCCATGTTGCCCATTGATGGTGACTGTGACGGTTTTGCTCTGTGTACCCACCGCTGGAGTAGATGTCGCGGGCGCATCGGTAACTTGGATAGAGCCGACCTGCGTGCCTCCCTTGTTTTGTACCTGTTGTTGCAAATCTTGTTGAATTTGCTTATCGAGGCTCTGCCGTAACTGTGTCGAGAGGCGATCAACGTCATCCTGCGTGACGACCTGCTGGCACCCAAAAATCGGCGGAATAACGCACTGTTGGCTGGTCTGCCCCGGTAAGCTACCGCTCTTGCTACTACTCAGTGCTTTCACCGGAATAGTGGACGTATTCACAGCAATAGTTGACTGTGAGCTGCTCCCTTTAAGATGGAAGACTTGTTTGACGACTTGTACCTGTGGGCCAAAATTAACGTTGGCGGTGGCGGCTAGCACCGGTTGAAATTCAAATAAGAATATCCCCGCCATCGCCAGGAGAATGAAGACGATCAAGAGCGTGATAATGGCCGGAATGGGATTGCGCCGCTTCTTAGAACGTGTTGCTGGAGCAGCAGGCAATGACGGCGCGGAGGCAGATTTGCGCTGCGTCGATACCTGTGAAATATCAACGTTGACGGTAGGCGATTCATAGTCCGCACGTCCGAAGGCATCGGGCCTCTGTACGGGAGCGGCTACCGATAACGGTGGCATATCTTCAGAACGTGGCAAGCTTTTGACCTGCGGATTGGTATTTCTTGTTGGGCGCGACGTACTCATACGGTTGGGAATGATGGGAATGGCCGCGCTGCTAGCCGCGGGTATAGGCGGTATCGACAAGGGGGCCGCTGGTTTTTGCGGAGCCGACTTGAGATATTGATAGGCATACTCAAAAGAACTAAGTAGGTCATCGGCAGTCGTGAAACGATCACTGGGCTGTGGCGCGAGGCAGCGTGTGATGACATATTCCAGCGGTTGGGGTAGTGACATATGCTGTTCCGCCTCGGGCAGTTTGCCCGTCAACATCTGATGCAAGATGATCCCCAGCGAATAGATGTCGTTACTCGGTGCCGCGATGCCAGAAAGACGCTCAGGTGCCATGTAGACCAACGTTCCTACCTCGGTTCCGGCGGTCGTCAACGGTGGACTGGCTTCGGCCCCCTGAATAGTGGCAATGCCGAAATCAATCAAGCGCACATATACCTGTCCATTTGTACCATCTTGATCTAACAAAATGTTGCTCGGTTTGAGATCGCGATGCACAACGCCATGTCGGTGGATGTAGGCCACCGCCTTAACTAGAGCGGTAAAAAGAGCATAGACCTCGGAAGGGGCGAGTGGGCCAGTTTGCAGACGCCGTGTCAGATTGCCACCCTCGATATACGGTGTAACCATGAAGAGGCGTCCCTGCTCCTCGCCAAATTCAAACAAGGGCAGAATGTGTTCGTGCTTAATATACGCGTTCACTTCCGCCTCACGCAGAAAGCGTTTACGTGCCATCGCATCATGGACAAGATCAGAGCGGATAATTTTGATGGCTACTTCACGATCAAACGTAGTACGTTGGCGAGCAAGATACACCTCGCCCATACCTCCAACATCAATACGGCGGATCAGATCGTAGTTGCCGAAGCGGGACTTACTCTGACCACCGCCGATAGTTCCATGTTGCTCGTTCGTCTGACCTTGCTCTCTCATGATTTATTTTCAGGTGTTCTACTTTGCATACTATGTAAATAGACGTTATCACTGCGCCTCTATCAAAAAACCGTCTTTTGTGCGCTCTTCGCGTATAGGGAAAACCTCATCAACCATCCTGTATAGAACTCTCCCCAGCTTACCAAGTGCAGTATAACACCTCTGCATATGTGGTGCAATGAACTGCATCACATATTCAAGCAGAAGCCCACATTCCGCGCCGCCCGAAGCTTGACTCACACTTGTTGTTTCGCCTATAATAAACACGGCAAATAGCTCCATGATAAGAGACCATCGCATAACGCGTAACTATTGTATACTATCTAGTGTAAGCAGAAAGCAGGTGAGTAATTGATCATAGAAACACCAGGAGATGCAATGACTACTTTGCGCTGGACCTCGCAGGACCTGGATTTGTTGCCGGATGACGGCAAGCGGTATGAAATTGTAGATGGAGAATTGTACGTGTCGAAACAGCCGCATTGGCATCACCAACTGGTTTGTAGTGATGTCCTCGAGCTCTTACAGCGTTGGAGTCGTCAAACGAAGGCTGGTATAGCAAATTTTGCGCCTGGTGTGATTTTCGCTGATGATGACGATGTCGCACCTGATGTCGTTTGGATCAGCCGAGAGCGGTTAGCTACAGCACTTCAACCAGATGGCAAACTGCATTCTGCCCCCGAACTAGCTATTGAGGTCCTTTCTCCCGGCTCGATAAACGCACGACGCGACCGCGAAGTGAAGCGCAAACTCTATTCGCGGCGTGGTGTTCAGGAATATTGGATTGTCAACTGGCAAGAACGCTATGTTGAAGTCTATCGGCGCGAAAATGCGGAGCTTAAACACGCTATGACCCTGTACGAGAATGATACATTACAATCCCCCATTCTACCAGCATTCAGTTGCCAGGTAAGCCAGATTTTTACCGATGTTTTATAGGGGAAAATAGCTTTTCTGAATTTTTATTCATCCGCCATAGGTGCCTGTGCAACACTGCACAGGCACCTATCCTACATCCACTTGAAGTACTTCCCTCTTGCTACTTGCTTGCAGGCGTGTTACACTTCTTGAAAAGATTACAACTTTTTTACCTGCTGCTCGTAAGTAATGATAAAGGACATTCATTTCTGTTTAGCGAATGATCTGTCTCGCGAATGAAAATTGATACCGAACGAGTGGTGAAAATAGAATGGAATCAATACTACAAGCTTCAAGTACGCTGGGAGCCGTAGGCTCATTAGCCCAACCATCAGCACAACGGACGCGCCGTGGTCGGAGTGCAGGGACCGCAACTGGTTCGCAGGGTATGGCAAGCTCAGGTCGATCAATACGTAGTCAGACAACAGTGGGGGTACGGGGAACAGACAGTCCATCTAGAGTCTATGCGCGAGGGGCTATCGTGGAGGCGATGAGCGACGTTGCGCTTGTCGAGCTAGTGCTTGCTGATGACCAAGAAGCCTTCGCGGTGCTCGTCGAGCGCTATAAAGATGCCGTGCAGAATCTTGCTTACCGCATGCTCAGCAATGCGACGGAAGCGGAAGATGTGACGCAGGAAACGTTTGTGCGAGCTTTCACTCAGCTTGCAACCTATAAACCTGCCCACAAATTCAGCACCTGGCTGCTTTCGATTGCCTCGCACCTGGCCATTGACCAACTGAGACGCCGTCGCTTCCTGGCCTTGCCGTTGGAAGATGTCCCGTTCTTGGAGTGGATCGTCGATGCTGGCACCAGCCCCGAACAGTCTGCCGTGGAAGGTGAACAGCAAGACGAGATACAGACCTATTTGCAGCGGCTACCCAGTAAGTACCGTGCAGTGATTGTGTTGCGCTACTGGTACGATTTCTCCTATGAAGAGATTTCCGCCACGCTCAAACTCACACCGGCCCTGGTGAAGGCCCGTCTGCATCGTGCTCGTGAGCTTTTAGCTCGCTACATGAAACAAAATTCACTCAATGAGGAGGAGCAGATAGATGCCCTGCCGCGACGCTAGACTTTGGCTTGCCGCACAACGCGATGGCGAATTGACGCCAGCGGATGCCGCGCAGCTTCAGGAACATCTGAAACAATGTGCAAGCTGCCGCGCCCATGAGTTGCGTCTGCAATGTCTCAATACCTTGCTCCTGTCACCCGCTTCCCGCTCGTACTCCAGCGTCTCGACTGAACGCATCATGCTGGCGGTACAGCAGCAAAAGCGGATCACACAGCAACTACAAGACATTCACACACAGCAGCAAACAAGGATGGCTCGTTTCCGTGTTGTCGGTGTGCCTTTAGCCGCGCTCACCTTCTTTACACTTGGCAGTATTCCACTCTTGTTGTTAGCATTGACCATTGTGCAACCTGCTCTGCTGGTCAACCTGCTCCCGTGGTTGAGCAACTTTGTTGATGTGGCGATGATACTGGCACAGTACCTACAGACTGGATTGACGCTTGTCACTCGCGATAACAGGCTCCTGTTAGGTGTGGCTTTCGTCCTGGTGGTCATGATGGGGATGTGGCTTCGCTTAATGCGCCATCCGCAAGAGGCGTAAATGGCGAAGGTTATAGCCTGTGCTCTGGTTTTTCCTGACTGCTGGCTATGACATGGAGTACCTGTATGCGAAATGTCAGAAGTAGACAATGGTTGCTATTCGCGCTCACTGTTTGTGTATGCCTGGCCGCGTTTTTCATAGTCAGAGGTGCTGGCTTACTGGTAGGGCTAACTCCCACTGTCCTGGCTGCCAGTTCCGGTCACACTACCATCACTGATAAGGGAAATTGTACCGCTGAACAGCATGGACCATCATTTGGCGGTGCTGTCGTTGTCGATATACATGAAGTTGAGTGTGGAGACCTGACTACCTTTGGCGGCACAGTCGCTATCACCGGAACGGTGCAAGGCGACATTGTTAGCTTTAACAGCAATATCGTCATTGCGGGTACAATAAACGGGAATACTGATCTGTACGGCGGTAGCATCGTTTTGCAAGACACTGCCCATATCAATGGCGATATTCATGTCTATGGAGGACATGAGACAAAAGGGCCAAATGTACAATTACATGGCTCGCTCATTGACGAAACAAATCATGTCAGCTGGCTCTTTAGCGATATCGGCGGCTTTAGTTTCTCTTTCTGGTCCCTGCTTATCTGGGTAGCCCTGGGCATGCTCCTTACCTCCTTGTTCCCAGAACATGTGATGTTGGTGCGTACCACCGTGGTAAGCAAAATGCGCCGCAGTGCCTTGCTTGGCCTGTTGACTATATTGCTCGCCCCACCGGTGTTGCTTGTATTGATTGCGCTCATTTTGTCTATTCCATTAGCGATTATAGTGGGATTAGGACTTATAGCGGCCTGGGGTCTGGGAACTGTCTCGATTGGTTGGTTAGTTGGAGATTATGTTATGAGCAAAGTGGCCCCGCACCGCAACACACGGCTGGTGCAAATAGTGGTAGGACTGACAGTGTTGGTATTGCTAGGGTCTCTCCCCTATATCGGCTGGCTCATTAGCGTAGGAGTGGGTCTGTTAGGACTGGGTGCAGTTTTCTTGAGCCGCTTTGGCACTCGACTCTATAGCCAACCTAAACAACCGCTTACATTATAATCTTGTCGCTTCATGCTGGTACATAGGACATATATCTTGTGTATGCAGTAAGGAAAAAGACAAACATAAAATATGTTGGAAAGATGGGACGGACACACTAGCGTGCAGGTAGAAGTGGCTATTGTGGGCACCCAGGCTAGCCTGGGTAATCGCAAAGGAAATCTTTGCCGCGCGAGTGTCCGCCGAGGTGAACATGAGCATTGACGTTGAACTAACAGACCTGGCCTATGGTGGAGATGCTGTAGGCCGCTACGAGGGACGAGTACTGTTTGTTCCCGGAGGCATTCCGGGAGAACGGGTACGTGTAGAAATTGTCGAGGAACGCCGGGGACACGCACGCGCCACCTTGTTAGAAATCCTGCGTCCTGCGCCAGAGCGCATCGATCCGCTCTATCCTCAACTGACAGACTGTGGCTGTCAATGGCAACATATCGCTTATCCCGCCCAACTTGCCTGGAAAGCCCACATTGTACGCCAACTGCTGGTGCGTATCGGGAAACAGCCAGACGCTGTTGTCCATCCCACCCTTGGCATGCCCAATGGTATCTCTCCTTGGCAGTATCGCAACATCGCTCTATTTTCTATTGGTACGAATGGCGAAGTCGGCTTTAAAATGACCGAGAGCCACGACGTACAAGATTTGGAAGAGTGTGCGTTGCTCCATCCCGCCCTGGATATGGTGTACCGCAGTGTTCGTAATAAACTTATGAAATATTTCGGCGAGGCCCTGGGTGAAATGGTGCAGGGGTTCACGATTCGTGGAGCCATTGGGGCAGTCAATAAGAATACCTCCGGCACCAGCACGGTGAAAGTCGTGCCAACGCTGCTGAGCCTGCATGCCCGCCCTGGTTCCTTGATCGAAGCACCCCAACAGCTCGCCCAGGAGTTGATGACCATCTATCCAGGAATTGTCGGTGTCATCGTTGAAAAGGTTGGAGGACGTTATGGGCGCGTCGTTGCCGGACAGGAATTCTTGACCGATGAGGTGTTGGGACGCCGTTTCCGTGTCTCCTCCGACTCCTTCTTCCAGGTGAACCTCGTGCAGACCGCCGTCCTGATTGAGCAGGCCATGCAGATGCTGGATCTACAGCGCAACGAAGTGGCTCTGGATGGCTATAGCGGTGTTGGCCTCTTTTCCGCTTTTCTGGCCACTCGTGCCGCCCGCGTAATCGCCATCGAGTCACAGCCAAGTGCGGTCATGGATGCTCGTGCCAACGCTACGCTGAATAATCAGAACAACATCAACGCTTTCGAGGGGACGCTGGAACGCATCCTCGGCCAATTGCATTATCGCCGTGAGCGTCTCGACGTGGCTCTGGTAGACCCGCCTCGTGCCGGTTGCCATCCCAAGGCGTTACAGGCATTGCAGATATTAGCACCGCGCCATATCTGCTATGTCTCCTGCGATCCCAGTACCCTGGCTCGCGATATCGCCACGCTTTGTTCCGGTGGACGCTACAACCTGGTTGCCGCTCAGCCGATAGATATGTTCCCGCAAACCTATCATATCGAATGCATAGCCCTACTGTCCCGCGTAGGTGTACGCTAAACCCACTAATATACAAGAGCAATGGGTGGACAGGATGACCGCCGACGGTCGTCCTGTCACGAAGGCTTATAAATTATTGCTGATTATGCGATGTTGGCTCCCAGGGCGACCGCAGGGGTCGCCCCTCCTATAC
>JBPCJY010000153.1:0-17883 GCA_051004815.1 Ktedonobacteraceae bacterium | reverse complement strand
CTCCTCCCCCCCCCGTCCTTTCTTCCTCCCCCCCCCCGCCCCCCCAGGACCACTCTCAAGTCCGCTCACGGGAAGCCTTCTCTCCAAATATCTGGTAGAGGGCTAGTTTTCAGCACTCTACGGCCATTGTTTCGCCACCACGTTCAGCCGAGCGTTTCGCGGCCTCCATCACCACGATGTTGCGCCGCGATTCCTCCGGTGGCACCGCTAGCGGCTCTCCAGAGTGAAGATGGTTGGCCAGATTGCGATGAAAAGGGTTGATTGGTGTTGACGGTAACGTCACATGTTGCTCGTGGATAGCACCACCCAGGTCACACGTGAAGATGCTCAACGCTGGCAGAGCTTCAGAAGGGGCCAGACGCTGTTCAATCAAGTCTCCTGACCAACGCCGTGTCTTCACCGCTTCCTGCCGCCAATGACCCACAATCGCCCCTTGCTCACCCAGGATATACCACTTGGGTTTCAGTGCTGCCGCGATATCCGAATGCAAGAATTCCGCCTCTTGCCCGCCCGCAAAGCGCAGGTAGACACTGGATTGGTCAGCATTGGTGATATCGTGCCAGACGCGCTTATGCTCAACGCCACGCACACTGACTACCTGTGCAGGAATGAGTTGTAGTATCCAATCCAGGTAGTGGGAACCCCAGTCATAAAAAACGCCCCCAGAAATGGGTTCGTGCGAGTGCCAGTAGTCGCAAGGATGTGCATACCCGCCAATAAAGGTTTCCATGTGAAAAACTTCACCAATCGTCCCGCGCTGCACTATCTGCTGGATAGCCAGGAAGTCAGCATCCCAGCGGCGGCACTGGTAGACTGTTAAGGCCAGTTGCCGCTCATGTGCAAGCTGTATCATGGCATCAGCTTCCGCCGTCGTCAAGCAAAAGGGTTTCTCCGACACGACATGTTTGCCAGCCTGTAACATCTGCATAGTGATAGCCGCGTGGGTATTGGGAGGTGTTGAGACAATCACCAGGTCAATATTTGGGTCCTCGGCAACCTGCTCAAGGTTCAAACAGGTTTGTACTCCTGGAAAAGCTCGCCGTGCTATCGCTAAACGCTCCTCGTTGCGATCACAAACGAGCGCGTATTCTAAGCCTGGCACCTGTGAAATGGCCGTTCCATGTTCAAAACCGATGGCTCCATAGCCAATCATAGCAACACGCGCCGCTCGTTCCTCTGTCTCAACGCCAGAGGCATAGCGTATTGCACGCGCCACCATCTGTTGATAGAGCGGATGAGAGGCCGAAGCAGATGTACTGCCTAGCGTTGTACAGAATACGCGTCCCGCGCCGAAACTGTAGGCATAAGCCAGGGTGTACGAAGTATAGTGCCAGGTGGTACGCCACAAAATAGTGGCATCGAGCGGAACTCGCGCCAACATATAGACGCTCTCAAGCACAGCAAAGAAGGGATCGACCCGGCGCGTGATATAGTGATCGGGGTTAGCAACGCGCACAATCATCTCACTGCGCGTCGAACATGTCCCCCGAATATCGCCCAGCACCTGTCCCAGGAGGTCATATTCGTGGTATGTCTCCGCCGCATTGCCAACGCACACTAATCCACCGCCGCGCTCAACAAAGCTGGCGAGTGCCTCTTCCTGTTGCGTAGTCAGTGGCCCCATACTGCCATCAAGCAGAACGACCTGGCCTGGACTCAACTGGTCGAGCGTATCAAGCGATTGGACAACTTCGGCCTCGTGTATAGTAATCATAGATGGTTTAACTCCTGTCCCAGGGCTTAGAAAATGCGGCAATTAATAGTTAACCATGTGCATTTTCGTTTTTCCTCACATTCTCTCCCGTAGGATTGTGATAATGAAGATGTTCGTGTGAATGATCTGACCAGTGATGGTGCATATGCACATGTGGTGTGCCAGCAGGTGGCAGCTCTTGCGGCGTATGGGTGTGGGTTCCTTCCATATGCTGAGGGTGGTCGTGACCAAACCAGAGATTTTCGGGCTTGAAGTTCTGCGCCAGCAAGCTCTCGCCATGATGCCAGCGATCACGGAAGATGTCATAGTTCTTCTTGCTCTTGGTGACTTGCTCGTCCTCGCTCAGGCTATACCACTCTTTATGGGGGTGCTTCTCAAGCCGCTCGGCTAAACGAGGAAGCGCGAGTGCGCGATAGCCCGCTGTCTTGAAAAAGAAACTGAAGTAGATATCCATCAAACGATAGAAACGGAACTTCTCGTCAATCGCCCCCACTTCTGGCAATAGATCGCGCCGAAAAGCCATCAGGTATCCCTCGATAGCATCAACATCAGGGCCGGAAGACTCGTTGAAATCACGTAGATCAGCGGTCACTAAGCCGTAAGGCCCGGCTACGCCAACATTGCGAGATGAAAGCGTCTTCGCCAGTGGCTCCCAGATAGCTTCTTTGACCTCAATCGAGGTATCCATGAGGACGATAAAACGGCCACGGCTAGCACGCATAGTCGCGTTACGTCCCGCCGCGAACCCAATGTTGTGATCGGCGAAAAGCACCTGGAGGCCAATACGTTGGCTCTCCACGCCAGCCAACTCTCCTTGACGTGCCAACTGCTGCAAATAGGCCAGTGTTTCGTCGGTCGAGCCGTTATCGATAATCACCACTTCGAGCGTGTGTTGGCCGACATGGCGGCAAATGCTCTCTACACACCGTTCCAGGTCTTCCTTGCTATTATGGGCTAGCAGGTTGACAGAAAACTCGTACAGGTCGGGAGCGGTTGTCTGCTCAGGTACATCGGTGGAACTGGAAATGACGGTGAACTCCTCCTCCGGCGGACGGGGTAAGACCAGCGAGCCGCGCTGGGTATCGCGCAGCATATAACCGGCAGCACTGAGTTCCGTGCGGATGCTATCAGCTGGATGGTAATTCCGGTGTTGACGCAGACCGTCACGTTCGCGCACCTGCGTAGCAATAGGAGCTGGCACCGTCTCCAGAAATACCTGTGGGTCGGTTTTCTGCTGTGGCAGATCGCTTTGCAAGTAATTTCGCAGGTCAAAGCCAAGGATACGGTCGAAATCCAGTAGCAAGCGAACTTTGGTCGTGGCATCCTGGTCGTTCGAGTGCAACATATTCCACACAATCGCCATGGCGCGGGGAATATTTAGATCATGCTCAACCTGTTCCAGGAACGCTTCCTGCCACTGGTGGCTCTCAAAAGGCAGAGGTGAGAGTGCAAGCTCTTTATCCGCCTGGGTAAACAGTTGGTAGGCGCGTTCGCGTAGTCGTTCCAGAGACGTTTGGGCGGACTGCAAAGCGCGGAAGGTGAAGTTAAGACGACTGCGATAGAGAGCCGTCGTATAAAAATAGCGCAGTGAAAGGGGATCAAAGCCACGAGCCTCAATCTCTGAACAGGTATAGGCGTTACCGGTGGATTTCGCCATCTTCTGCCCATCAGCCAACAGGTGTTGTGCATGAACCCAGTAGTTAACGAACTGATGGCCTGTAAAACCTTCGCTTTGCGCAATCTCGTCTTCATGATGAGGAAAAATATTATCGACACCGCCTGTATGCATGTCAAATTGCTCGCCAAGATACTTGATCGACATCGCACTACACTCGATGTGCCAACCCGGAAAGCCACGTCCCCAGGGGCTATCCCATGCCATCTCGCGCCCTGGTTCCGCGGGCTTCCAGAGTGGGAAATCCTCTGGATTATGCCGATCGGTATCTACTCCCTCGCGTACACCTGCCAGCATGTTTTCAAGCTGGTTGCCAGATAACTTACCATAGCCGGGAAAACGCTTGATATCAAAATAGATAAAGCCATTGACCTCGTAGGCGATACCCTTTGCCAACAAGCCTTGAATAATCGCAATCATCTCTGGAATATGTTGTGTGGCGCGTGGAAAGATGTTCGCGGGCAAGATATTAAGCTTCGCCTCATCCTCATGGAATGCATCTGTATAAAATTGCGCGATTTCTAACGAGGTTTTCCCCTCTTTGCGAGCCTGGGCCAGCATTTTATCCTCGCCACGATCCACAACCTCCTGGCGCATATGGCCCACATCGGTAATATTCTTGACGTGTAGCACCTCGAAGCCGCGATACTCAAAGGTACGACGTATCCAGTCCGCCATGGTAAAAGTGCGCAAATTGCCGATATGAATATAACGATAGACGGTCGGGCCACACGAATACATGCTGATTTTGCCTGCTGTAATGGGAATAATCTCTTCAATGCGCCTGGTTAACGTATTGTAAATTTTCATGGTTTCATCTATGACCTTCCTGGTGTTTGTGCATAGAAGTTATCTAAGATCAGCTATAGGAACATGCATTCAATTAGTATTAATGGTACGTGCGAATATCAGCCCTTGTCAAGAAGATACGTTATGTAACAACGCTCGGTTCATAATAAAATATTCCCTTATATGACGTCTGTGATGTGAAATAAAGGTAGTGCAAGAGGTTGGATTGTGCCAGCCCCATTGAACTACCTTCTTTTTGCTGATGATGATTACGGATATTTACTGCGCCATTTCACGCACGATTTGTTGCACGCGCCCACCATTGGCACGTCCTTTGGTCTCCTTGATGGCAAGAGGCATGACGCGTTTGAAATCTTTGCCATTTTGCGCTATCAGATCAGCGACAATAGCGCGTAGCTCGTCGTCGCTGAGTTGCGAGCCTTGCAGATAGGTCTGCAAGATAGTCAGTTCGCGCTGCTCTTTCTCGGCCAATTCCGGTCGTCCACCTTGCTTATAGAACGGTATGGCCTGTTCTCGCTTCTTAACCTCTTGCTCCATGACATGCAGACAATCTGCCGCTGTCAAAGGTTGTCCAAAATCACGATTTTTGCGGTCAGTACGTGCCACTTCAAGATTGTGGATCGCTCCCAGGGCCATGCGCAGGGTATCCAGGCGTACCTGGTCGCGTGCTCGCTGGGCATCCTGGATGTCCTTGCGTAGTTGCTGTTCTAAAGGAAATTCCTGTCGTGACTCTGCCATAGTCGATACTCCTCATTTGTTCATAACGTTTGCGATATGTCAAGTATACCACACAATGCCAGAAAAATCACCTGTGAATGAATGATTGCCAAGGCGACCACCAAGGTAGCTCAGCAAACATTCACAGGCCCTGCTACATATCCCACCAAGACAGACAAGTAGCGCAAAATGAGGTAAAATGGGTCTGGATATTTTCGCTCGAATGCAGAACTATTTGAACTGAAAACTTTGGTGATGCCCTTTGGAAGGATTTGTATGTCACGCTTACAAAAAATATTGCAACGTTTTCGTGTTGGTCCATATGAAATAGCGGCCCTGGCAATTATAGCTTTTACGATAGCATTTCGCATTCTATTGATAGCTCTGGGCTGGCCCGAAACCGATAGCGACGAAGGCACCATGGGACTGGCTGCTATGCACATCGCCTTTCGTGGTGAGCATCCTGTGTTTCTCTATGGTCAGAATTATATGGGCATGATCGAGGCATATGTGGGGGCCTTCCTCTTTCGCCTCTTTGGCGTCTCGCTCTTCAACCTGCGCCTCGGTATGATTCTCTTGTTCACGCTCTTTCTCGTCAGCACATACTGCCTGACGAGCCTGCTTTATAGTAAGAAATTGGCACTGGTCACGCTGGCGTTGTTGAGTATTGGCGCGAGCAATGTCCTCTTGCCAGAAATGCGAGCTGTTGGTGGGGCCATGGAAACCCTTATCTTCGGCTCCATCCTGATGTTACTATCTTCGTGGCTTGCCTTTACAGCAGGTGAAGATGCTCTACCGCGCAAGAGAAGGCGCAGATTGCTGGCATATGTTTGTTGGGGCTTAGCGACTGGACTGGGTCTTTGGAGCCACCTGCTCGTGCTCCCTTTCGTTTTGACGAGTGGCGTGATCTTGTTGCTGTTCTGCCTACGCGATCTCCGTTCATGGGCACCTATCGGCATCATCGTTGGCTGCGTGATTGGCGCAATGCCTTTAATCTACTATAACATCACCGCACCCATTGCCCAGAACTCTCTCGCGGTCGCATTGACCATCCATAGCGCGAGCGACACTGGCCTATCGCTGGCGAAGGTTACTTTTTCCAAACAGCTCTCAGGGACGCTTTTCTTTAGCTTACCAGAAGCTACCGGCCTCAATTCCCTCTGTAAGTTAGAACGGTTGCCATTATTTGGCCCACGCAGTTCGCGTGACCTCCTCTGCACCGTCGTGCAAGGAGGTTGGAGTATGGGTTATATCGCTCTCATGGGTATCGCTGCTCTGATGGCCCTTGTTCCGCTCTGGAAATTGTGGCAACTGCACCGCTCCGCCAATCATCAATGGAGCATCGAGGAACGGCAAAGTACGATTCTTCACACGGCACGTCTGCTATTACTGTGTGGTGCTGGCATGACGTTGGCTCTCTATGTGCTCAGTCCCTTAGCGGCAGAGAAGCCGTGGAGCACGCGCTACCTGATTGGTCTGCTCATCGCTACGCCTGCAATCATCTGGCCGCTCTGGAACGGCTTACGCGGTAGCAATCTTGCCGCGCTCACACGATGGTCACAAAAGGCTGATGTGGTAGTGAGAGGTGGCTTGATTCTATTGATTGGTGCGACATTCTTGCTCGGCACCATCGGCGATCTTAGCGAGATTCCTAACGATCAAAGCCTCCTCCAGCAGGATAGTGTGCTAACGCATGATTTGCTACAGCACGGCATCAAGCATATCTCCGCTGGTTACTGGGTCTGTGACCGCCTGATCTTCGCCAGCCAGGAACAGATCATCTGTAATGTCGTTGAAACCAATCTGAGCGAGGGGTTAAATCGCTATACGCCCTATATCGCTATCGTAAAAGCAGACCCCACCGCGCCGTATGTTTTTCCCCTCGGCTCCGATTTCGCGCTAGCTGCGGCTCACAATCCATTGCTGAACAGTTCACGCTATCATCAATTCGTGCTGGATGGGTATATTGTTTACCAACCTACGGGAAGTGGCACTACTGCTAATGCCGCTTCATTCCTCTACGCTCCTATTTGCCTTGCATGAGCAACGAGATAACTTGCTCAAACTTCTGGCTTATCTCTTCTCTGAGAGCCTCAAACCGTTCATCGAAAATCTCAAACCGTTCATCGATTCGGTTCAGGCGAGTATCTACCGTAGCCAAGCGAACTTTGACCTCGCGCATGTCCCGGCCCTGCTCACGCACATCGCGGCCTAGTTCACGGATATCGCGACCCTGCTCACGTAGCAAGGCGGCATGTTCATCCAGTTTGACCGCAATCCCTTGTATAGTCGCCGCGTAGTCGCCCTCAAGCCCTGCTAGCCGTTCTTCTAGCGTTGCCATAACAGTTTCCCTCCAAACATGCCATTTTCTTTGCGAGAATTATAACATACCCTGACAGCAAAAACACTCAGGTCGATCTTACTCAACGGTATAGACTTAGTGATTTCGTTGCTACGCTGTAGCAACAAATGTAGTAACGTCGAAATCCCTACCCAACGGCAGAGCAGTGCGACCTCCTACGAGGGGAACCAGCGTTCACCATTGGGCACCACTGAATTGAGCCAGCCGCCAAAGACAGCCAGGCTCGGCTCAAGCGTGATGGCTTCCTGAAACTCCGCCGAGGGCATACTGCGCTTGATGCGCTCCAAAAACAGTGATTGCTCAATCGGGCTGAGTGTCTGGCTAAACTCCAGCAGTTTGTGTGCTAACGAGGCGATTTCCTGTTCGCTGGCCAGTAAATATTGCGGTCCTTTATGCTGTTCTGCCATGAAAAAACTCCTTATTGGATAATGCTAGCGAGTGGTTTTCTATAGGTATCAAAAGGTCATTTGTCTGTTTTGGGTGGGGTCGTAAGTAAGTGCAATACTTGCTCAAGCTTACCCTCTAAAGAGGTGAAGCGCTGCTCCATATTTTCTAAGCGACGATCAACGCCATTAAAACGCTGCTCCATGCTTTCTCTAAGCAGACCTAGATCGTTCCGCAGCGTCTTGATACTCTCTTCCTGGCTGGAGGCAACGCCAAGAAGAATGGTCATATTTTCGTTGATCTCTCTGAGATTGAACATCAGTGCAGCGGGAGTACTCTCCTCTGCTTTTCGCTCATCGTAAAGACGCCGCAATTCTAAAGCAGCGACTTTCCGCTCCAGGATAGCCATGCGGTCTTCATGGGTAGACATATTGTTTTTTCTCCTTCGCGGTGCTAGTACAATAATAGCACAAAAAACACTGTTACCCAACAGGAAACGGTACTTCAAGGTATCAATATGCCCCACAAAACCTGACGGTAGGTGTCAGCAATTCTATGATAGAATGACATACCAGGGTAGGAAGAAAGCTTTCTTGTTCCACCATCAAGGGACCAAACCCCGCCAAGACATGGTATGTGCACCCGTAGATAGTGACAGTGGCACCACTTGCTTGTTGATGATAGCCGGAAATTTCGCTATAAGACAGAATAGATAGACAGGTGGACCACATTCAAACGAAACTTTTTTGGAGGATACAGCTATGACAGAGATAACTGATGAGTCTATGCAGCAGATGATAGCTACTACCAAGAGGTATAGTATCGTTATTTTGAAGGCTGGCCCAAAGAGGCATGAAGATGGAGTCGAAAAAATCATTTGGGAACATGGGCGAAGGAATTTTGCACTTCGTGCAGATGGCGTGTTACCTATTGTTTGTCCGGTCATTGATGGAAGTGATGTAGCGGGTGTTGGCATTTTTGATGCTCCTGTTGAAGAAGTACAAAAGATCATGGATGAAGACCCAGGCGTAAAAGCAGGAGTGTTTGTCTATGAAATTCATGTGTGCCGAAGTTTTCCGGGAGCCTGTTTACCCAAGTAACAATGTGCTAATCAAATCGTACTAAGATAGATGCCAGTGATCCACAGGCCAAAAGACAGAAAGACAGACATGTAGCGTGTCTGTCGGAGGTGTTTGCTTGTCTAACAGAGAATTTACCGTCATCAATGAATATCACTATAACCGCAGCAGTCCTATTCGCTGGATTCTTTCGCATATCTTGCGCTATAAACGCTTTATTGCTAGCTTTGCCCTGGCTTCATTGATAACAAATACCTTCTATGCGACCGTGCCTATCCTCACAGGAGCAGCATTCACTGCCGTCCTGCAAGGGAAAACGGGCCAGGGTCAGTTGGTACGTATTGTGTTGCTCATCCTCACTGTGGTGTTGGTCGGGGGAGTTGTGGATTTGACCGCTCGTCTCTCAGCGGAGATTCTGGGTAAACGTCTGGCTACAGATGCACGCGCCGAACTTTATGCTAACCTGCTGGGCAAAAGCCAGACCTTCCATAATCGTCAACGCGTGGGCGACATCATGGCTCGAGCGGCCAACGATATGAAGCAACTCAGCGATATGATTGTGCCGGGGGTTGATTCTGTCTTCGATTCGTTTACAAGCCTCGCGGTGACGCTCGTCTTTATCGGGCTACTCAATTTTCAATTGCTGCTGGCTCCGTTGCTCTACACTGCCGTCTTTCTCGTTGCCTTGCGCTTTTACTCGCGTCGCCTGGCACCGGTATCCAACCGACTGCGCGACCAATTCGGCAAGATGAACGCTGTACTGACCGAGACGGTAGCTGGCATCGAGGTGGTGAAGGCCACCGCTCAGGAGAAACAGGAGCAGGCAAAGTTTTCCATCAGTGCCAAACGCTATCGCGATTACTTCATCCAAAATGGCGAAGTACAGGCACGCTATCTGCCAACGCTCTTACTGGTCGTTGCCTTGACCGGAGGTTTCCTGCATGCTCTCTACCTGGTCGTACATAACCAGTTTTCTGTGGGCAACCTGGTGGCCTATATGGGCCTGATGGGTATACTGCGCTTCCCAACCTCTATCTCAATCTGGTCACTGAACCTGGTGCAATTGGGTATCGCTGGTTCAGGTCGCATACTCAACATCCTGAAAGAGGAAACGGAACTCGATGAGAACGAAGATGGCTACAGTGGTGAAATGCGCGGCGACATTGTCTTTGACAACGTCACGTTCAGCTACGGCAACACGCCCGTGCTGAAAAATATCTCCTTCCACGCCAAACCAGGGCAGACCATTGCCATTGTCGGACAAACTGGGGCCGGTAAAAGCACGCTCACCAAGCTCGTGAACCGCATCTACGACGTTGACGAGGGACGTGTACTCATTGATGGGATCGATGTACATGATTGGAGTATGGATGCCTTGCGTTCGCAGGTCTCGACCATCGAGCAAGATATCTTCCTCTTTTCGCGCTCCCTTACAGAGAATATCGCTTATGGACTCGGCCAAAAAGCTGGCACGGCAGCCATTGAACAGGCTGCGCACGATGCTCAGGCCCACGATTTCATCATGCAGTTCAAAGATGGCTATGAGACGGTCATCGGAGAGCGCGGCGTCACCCTGTCCGGTGGACAACGCCAACGCATCGCTATCGCCCGCGCCCTGCTCACAGACCCGCGTATCCTTATCCTGGATGACTCGACCAGTGCCATAGACAGTGCGACCGAGGATGAGATTCAGAAAGCTATTCGCCGCCTGTTGCAGGGCCGCACCACTCTGCTGATTACGCATCGCCTCTCACAGATACGTTGGGCCGATTCCATCCTGGTCTTGAAACGCGGAGAGCTAATCGACCAGGGTACACACGAAGAACTGCTGAACCGCTGTGATGTGTATCGACGCATCTTCACCCGCTATGAACCTGTGGCACGCGTGGCCTCTGCTGGCGGTGAATAACAGGACACACGAGAAGGAGAACAACGCCCCATGGGTTTCATTATGGATGGCCTGGATGCCGAAACATATGATCGTAGTTATGATGATCGTCAGCTTGTCAGTCGTATTATCCGCTACTTTCGGCCACAATTGAGCGTTATGGTCTTCGTCGCGGTACTCGTGGTCCTGAACTCGCTGATGGATACCGCCTTTCCAATCTTGATTGCGCATAGCCTGGATACGCTAGCTGCCGCCCAGACAGTGCAAACCATTAGTTTGCTGGTTGTCACCATCTTGATAACAGGTGTGCTTTCGTGGATATTCAACTTCTTGCGCCAACGCAACACGGCGCGTGCCGTGGGCAATGTCGTGCTGAATTTACAACAGGACGCGTTCGCCGCCATTGTCGCCCGCGACATGTCCTTCTATGATGAGTACCCATCTGGCAAAATCGTAAGCCGGGTAACATCGGACACGGAAAATTTCGCTACCGTCGTCACGCTCACGCTGAACCTGCTGAGCCAACTATTGCTGTTCTTTCTTATCGCAGCTGTCCTGTTCTATATCAACACACGTCTGGCTTTGTTAGCACTGACTATCACACCCGCCATCGTGGTCATCGCATTGGGTTTTCGCTGGATTGCGCGGCGTGCCACGCAACGCTCACAACGCTCATTGGCGCGTGTCAATGCCAACGTGCAGGAGGCCATTAGCGGTATCACCGTTGCCAAGAACTTTCGCCAGGAACAGAACATGTACGATGCGTTCAAGAAGGTCAACGAGCAGTCGTACCATGTGAATGTGCGCTCAGGCTTTGTCTATAATGGGGTCTTCCCACTACTCTTCCTGATTGCCAACATTGGCACTACCATCGTAGTTTACTTTGGTGGTCTCAACGTACTCGATCACACTATTACTGCCGGAGACTGGTTCCTCTTTGTACAGAGTATCGGTATCCTCTGGTTTCCATTGACGAGCATTGCCTCCTTCTGGAGCCAGTTTCAACTGGGACTCTCCGCCAGTGAACGTGTCTTTGCTCTGATCGACGCGGAACCGCGTGTGCAACAGATTGACGATCAGCTGGTACCACGCTTAGCGGGACGTATCGAATTCAAAGATATGTTTTTCCAGTATACCGAGCAGCAGACCGTCCTGGCGGGCTTCAATCTGACGATCAAGGCTGGCGAAACTATCGCGCTGGTGGGTCACACTGGCGCAGGCAAATCGAGCCTGGGCCGATTGGTAGCTCGTTTCTATGAGTTTCAGGGTGGGCGGCTATTGATTGACGGACATGATATTCGCACCTTTGATCTGAGTGACTATCACCGTCAATTGGGCATTGTGCCACAGTCGCCTTTCCTCTTCTCTGGTACGGTAGCTGATAATATTCGCTACGCCCATCCAGCAGCAAGCGACGAGGAGGTAGCAGCAATAGCACAGCGCATCGGCTATGGAGATTGGTTGGAAGCGTTGCCCAATGGGCTGCAAACAGAGGTAGGGGAAGAAGGGAAAGCGTTGTCGATGGGTCAAAGACAACTGGTCGCGCTGGCAAGGGTGTTACTGCAAGACCCATCCATCATCATCCTGGACGAGGCTACCGCCAGCGTTGATCCCTTGACCGAGGCGCAAATACAAGAGGGCTTGGACCTGGTGCTACAAGACCGAACCGCCATTCTCATTGCTCACCGCCTCTCGACTATTCGCCACGCCGACCGCATCATCGTCCTGGATCGTGGAAAAACCGTTGAGGAGGGCAGCCACGACGTTTTGATGGAGCAGGGTGGACATTACGCTCACCTTTACAACACCTACTTTCGCCATCAATCGCCCGACTATCAGCCCGGCCAGGGGTTTATACCGGTGCGTATCGCCTCACTTCCTATCCTTCTTGACTCTTGACAACTCACCTTTGCTGTCCTACACTCCAAACACGTAATAGTTTTTGCCTCGGCAGGTGAGAGGAAAAAGGAAAGCTAGCTTCATGTCACAACGTATTTCAGAAGAAGCGGACAACACTGAGCAATCGCACAATAGCGAACCAGATTTTGCACAATTGCCACAGCTCCCACCAGGTGTATTTATTTCCGCACCTGGTACTACCCCTCACCGAAAAACGCGCTGGCCCGATGCCATCGACGTTATCTTCGAGAAAGACCCGGCCTGTCGCACTATCTTCGAGGCACTCCTCTATCAGAGTCTGTGGGCCATCTTCTACCACCGCATCGCCCACGCACTCTATCAAGCGCATATTCCCTTCTTGCCACGCTTCATCTCCCAATTCGCTCGTTTGATAACCAGCGGCATCGAAATTCATCCGGGGGCGCAGATTGGCAAACGGTTCTTTATCGACCACGGTGCGGGTATCGTTATCGGCGAAACTGCCGTCATTGGCGATAATGTCATGCTCTATCACCAGGTTACGCTGGGGGCGACAGGCTGGTGGCGGCGCGGCCCCGGTCGCTTGCAGAAACGCCATCCCACCATTGAGAACGACGTCACCATCGGCGTGGGAGCAGCCGTTCTTGGGCCTATCACCATCGGTCGAGGCAGCAAGATTGGCGCAATGGCCCTTGTCCTGGAATCGGTACCACCCAATTCCGTTGTCGCCTCAAAACCAGCTGAACTGCTGGTCAAGGGCGGCGAGACGCTAGAGAAGCATGAGGAACTCACACAGGGTTGGAATGGCAAAGACCCCTGGGAGATGGATTACCAGATTTAGCTGCCAGGCTTGCGGTTAAACACAACATTGATAATAACGGTTACGGCAGAGAATAGCACAATTATGAAGAGTATGGGGATAACTGCCCAATTCGAAGCATTTATAGCGGCTGCAAACATTATCAAACCAAAGATCGTTATCATGAGCATAGCGAGTGATACAATCGCCAGAGCCAAACGCTGTCCTGCTGTTGCCGCAGTACTTATAGCATGTGCCGAAAGTTTCTCACCATACATATTGGGGCGGGGAGTGCCTTCATATCTACCATAGGCGGGTGCTGATCTGTCGCGGTTCATTTCGCTGTAGTCCATCTCTTGCTGTGACATGATGATAACCTTCTCTCCATTTGTTAATGCATAATCAGGACACCTTCTCGGGAATAAAACGCAAAGATGGGTTGTCTCATGTCTGTGAGTATACCACATTCCCAATCATCTTTCTTGAAATTGCGTTAAGCACGCTAGCACATAGATACAGTGCTGTTTGTACTGCACTGCTGTGACGTACCCCGCGTGGAACACGGAGGCTTCTACACCGTTGCCGATGTTGGACGCGTCCCGCCCAAGAGTGTTTGTCCTCGTGCAAGGATGTTGATGGCGGCGTTGACATCTCGGTCGAGTTCTGCCCCACAGTCGCAGGAATGCCACCGTTCGGACAAGTCTTTCTTGCGTACTATGCCACAAGCAGAACACATTTGCGACGTGTATTTGGGGCTTACCTGTATCATGCAACGCCCAGCCTCTTCCGCTTTGGTGCTACACATACGGGTGAACATGCCCCATCCTGCATCGAAAATGATCTTGTTTAACCCGCCTTTTGCCGCTGCCCCGTTGGGGATGAACTTCCCGTTCTCATCCTTCTTGGGCTTGGGTTTCTTGGTGAGATTGCCGATCTTGAGATCCTCAAACACGATGATCTGATACTGGTTGACTAACTTGCGAGCTTCTTTGTGCAAGAAGTCTTTTCGTTGGTTACGTACCTTACGGTATGCCCTCCCTAGTTGCTGCTTGGCTTTCGTGCGTCGGTGACTGCCCTTCTTGCCTCTCGAGACGGCTTGATGCGCCTGTTCGAGTTTCTTCTTGGCTCGGCGGTGATATCTGGGATGCTCGATCATGATGCCATTGGAGAGCGTCGCCAGATGCGAGACGCCTAAATCGATGCCCACTTCCTCATAAGAGAGGGCAAGTTTCTCAGGCTCTTTGACCTCACAAGAGAAGCATACATACCACTGGTCAACCTCTTTCTTGATCGTGACGGTCTTGATGGTTCCGTTCTCTAAAACATGGACATTTGGGACACAGCCCAAACATCGCCTTTAGTTCCTGCTTCAACGAGAGTAGTTTCACTTACAGGAAACTGCAAGCCAGAGCTACTCTCTCCACAGGCGTTTTGTGTGTCGGTAGAACTTACCGCCACATTTCTTATATTGATTGCTGCAGTTTTATTTCGTTGGGATAATTATATACGATAGCGGATAGTATGTCAATAGGGTTTGACGCCGATATTCCGCTATCGTATATAATTCATATTTTCACTTTTCGTGGTCTACCCACTTGTCGATAATCCAGGAAGAGCGCGTCACGCAACTTAAAGACGAACGCCCTGGCTCCCACTCGTCGAGACGGTATCCGTTCAGCCAGCCGTAAATGTTTTACGTAGTCCCTCGTGATCGTTCTGCCGGTGATTGCACTGGCAAGCGATGCCACCTCATCAGCCGATATCGAGCTGTCCCGTATACCGACCGGCGTCAAGGCGACTAGTTCATCTACTGTTGCTTGCCTCTGCTTCTGTTCTCGATCTCTCCTAATCTTCTCAGCCAGATGCATCACCTCCGGCGTCAAGTACGTATCTGCCATAATCACGATATCCTCCTGCGTATTTTTCTTATTTGTATCATATTATCGGATATTTTGCAAGTGCTAAAATTGCCCTGGAAACCTATTGACATTGTTACGATACCGTGTTATTATTAATTATCGGAAGAAACAAAAAACGGAGCCGCCAATAAGCGGCTCCCTAGCCGGTGAAGCCTCGCAGTTGAAACGAGAGAGCTTACACCTAACACAAGGAGTGTACATCATGGGTTACGTAGCACGCAAGGACGGATACAAACAGGGAGCGCAGGCTCGCCGCTTACTGGCAAACGTCTCGGTTGCCCCCCATGTCCTGAATGGCACGGTTGCCGCCCAGGGTATCGACCAAGTCGTCTCGTATCGCATCGCTACCGAGAGCGTCACGGTCGGGAGTTTGACCGTTGCCAAGAGCCAGGGCTACTACTTAGTCGAGTGCAAGGTTGCTCCAGGTCGCTACTACGCGGTAGTGCGCGACAATGGCGACTATACATGCTCTATCGCCAGTGACGCACGGCTCCTGGCCGTGATCGTTGCCAAGATCATTGAGTACCGGACAGCCCCGGTACTCACAGAAGCACAAGAAGAGGTGGCAGCATGAGCAAGATCAAATCATCCGTCCAGGCATTGATGGTGGCAATCGCCTGGACATCCGCCAAAGTGGTACGCATCCAGGCCAAGCAATCGCTCATCTTGGATGCCTCTACCGTCCAGATCAACGGCGCGATCTATCATGTCGTTGCTGATGCGCCTATCAATATCAGTGCCGGCCGAGTGCTCTACTTCGTGCAGTCTGATGGTTTCCCAGGCTGGTATTATCTCTTATCATGCAACGGCACAGGCTTTGCTTGTTCGTGTCCGGTCAATGCGACCTATCATAAGGCGTGCAGTCATCAAAAGGCCGCCATGGCATACGTTACGACAAAGTATGACCGTCGTGTAGAGGCGGTTGCTGCACAGAAAGAAAGAAGGACAATCTGTCATGACACAAAATACTGAGTTCACCGCGTATCAGCAAATGGAAGGCTTTGACCCGGCGCAAGTCGAGCTGCTGCACCTGCCACTGGAGGCTCACCTGATTGAGCATCGTCCAGGCGGCGGTGGCCGGCAACTGGCCTACATCAGCGCGAAAACGGCGATTGATACCGCCAATCGCATTTTCGGGTTTGGCAAATGGGGCTATCGTGTGGTCGCTCGTTCCTTTGAGAAAGCGACCAATCCTGATGGCACCTGCACTGGCTTTTTCTATACGGCGGATGTGGAACTGTACGTCATCGGGTGTCCATTTCCCTTCCCTGGTGAGGGAATTGGCATAGTCACTCCGCTCAAATCGGGGACGGTGACGCCTGAATGTCATGAAAAGGCCCGCAAAGAGGCCGTGACTGATGCTATGAAGCGTGCGCTGCGCCACTATGGCGATCAATTCGGCTTGGTGCTCTATGACCAGAATGCCCTGGTGGACGCCGGTGACGGTGTGCTGGTGGCCGTGAAAGAGGTCCCGGCTCATCATGGCAGTTCCCCACCACCAGCAAAGCGCACGGTTGAGGCCGGAGGGAGTGTGCCCAGGCAGCTGCCGCAAGGACCTCATGACGCGGCACAAAAGCCCTCCGAGAAAGCCCTTTCCGAGATGATCGGTCGCGCCAAGAAGCGTGCTGTTCAAGCGGGTTTGGCGCATAACGGGACGGAATGGGCGGCGATCCTTGATTATGTGGGCCTGACTCAGATCAAGTCCATCGCGGAGGTGGGCAAGCTCAATGCCTACCTGACCGAGGTTGAGCAACGCGGCGGACTGAAAATTGTCAAGTAGCCTGAAAAGTGGCGTGCCGGCCCGCCTGTTGACCGGCTTTTCCAGCACCCGAGGAAAGGGAGCATATATGCCCGAACCTGAGTTGTCTGACGCCCAGGATGCCCTCATGGCGCGGCTACGCGCCTTGTATCCTCACTCCTATGGCGACGAGCCAGAACACCTCGACGTGGCATCTCCTGCTGTCTCGCAACGTCAGAGAAGTGGGCGTACGTCTGGCGCAGACGGCCCCACCAAGAAAAAGGATTTCCGTTTCCCTGTCCGGCTCCTGGCAGCCCTGAAAGCCGTCGCTGATGATGAGCAGGCCACGGATACGCAGATTATTATCGAATTGCTGAAAAGCGATCCGCGCATTGTGCGCAAATTGTTTGAAGATCAGCATGAACACGCTGACTATTACGTTAAAGAAGAGGTGAGCCATGACAACTGATGTGCTTATTCCGCTGCTTCCTACGGGAAGCGTGTATCTCGACAGGAGCAAGTCGCTATCGCCCCAGATCGTGGACGATCTGAAAGTGCGAATGCTCTCCGGTCAGTATCCGCAAGGCGGGCCACTGCCGACCAATTCGACCCTTGCCGAATTTTATGGGGCATCTGACCAGGTGATCGTCAATGTCCTCACGAAGCTCATCGTGGAAGGCTACGTTGTCAAAGAGGGCTATGGTCGCTATAACGTGGCGTCCATCATTCCGCCAGTGAAACCGCCCACGCGTGAAGCGGATGTTCGACCGAAAGAGATGGTGGCGCTCACTATGCCACCACCAGGCTGCGACGCGTCGCAGCATGTCTTGTATTGTCCAACCTGTGGCATCTGGACGCCCATTGCGGCTCGTGTTCTCGAAGCCATTCCTGCCGCCGCCATTGCCCTGATCTGTGTGGCC
>JBPCJY010000152.1:0-5749 GCA_051004815.1 Ktedonobacteraceae bacterium | reverse complement strand
TGGAGGAGGTGAGGGGGGGAATGGGGTTTTTTTTTGGTGCGGAAGGGGGGGGGGTTGTGTCGCTTGTGGAGAAACAACCATCACCTCTTCATGAAGCGATTATTGCTGTTTCTCCTGAGCTTCCTCGATCAGGCTGACGAGGTATTGTAGTTTTTGGATGCTGTGTTGGGCGTTTTTTTTGTTGCGTTCGTAGCCGTCGGGGGCTAGTTGTTGGAACCAGGTGCGAATATCAGCTTCTGAGGTATCGTACCACTTGGCGTCGGCTTGCAATCGCAGGTAGACGCGCATCTGGGGGTCTTGCTTCTTGCGTACAGTCAATTGTACTGGTTGACCAACGCTGGCCGTTTCACGCTCGTCGGCGGCGATAGCAGCCGCCATTGCGGCCTCTGGATGTATTTCTTTATAGAGGACATCAATCTCCGCTGACTTGAAAAAGGAGTCGCGACCAACGCCGCGATAGGCTTTGATGCGCCCATCGCGTACCCATTGATCGAGCGTTACGCGGTCGATGCCCAGGCGTTTGGCCGTCTCACCGGCGTCCAGGAAGGCGAAACGCCCTCCTGTTCCTGGATTATTTAGCATATCTGGCTCCTAATAATGGTTAGCGTTGGTGCAATGATACTATAATCAAGCTTCTGTAGTTGTATCGACATCGGTTGTGTGTTCCTTTTGTATTGTTTGGTGCATGACTTGCGTTGTATAAAACATGAGCAGCGTACTGCCATAGCGTCGTTCATCGCTCAATACCAGGTGGGTTAGTGGCACTGCTGCCACCCCTGGTCGCTCTTTAGGATGTATTTGTACGATGACCAGACCGTCCTCAGCGAGAAGCGGGGAGGTATCGAGCATTGCTAGAGCGCGTGCCGCCATCTCTTGATACTGCGGTGGTGCCACATAGATGATATCATACTTGTCATGCCTTGTGCCGACTCCGGTGCCATGGGAGGAAGCGGGCTGCGTGCCTTGCAAGAATTTGAAGGCGTCGGCATGGAGGACGGCGGCACGATCAGCCAGACCGGTGATCTGTAGATTTTCGCGCACCAGGGCCAGCACCTTGTGATTCATTTCGATGAAGGTGGTATGAGCGCCTCCACGGCTCAAAGCCTCGATACCGACGCTACCTGTACCCGCGAAGAGGTCTAAGAAACGCGCCTCGTCCACGCGCGAGGCGAGGATGTTGAAGAGAGCCTGCTTCACACGGTCAATGATGGGACGAGTCCCAATGGTTTTGGGGCCTTTGAGCTTGCGCCCCTTCGCCTCACCGGTCACTACGCGCATATTGTCCCTCCTGAATAAGCATAATGACCAGCTCGGCCTCATTGATAAATTCGTCTTTTTTGGCCCAGGAAATCAACGCCTCGACCTGGTCACTTTTCAATTTCTTAAAGGCGTTGACGCCCCACACGCCGTCGATAATTTGTAGCAACTGCTCATCGCTCACCTGGTCATTGACAACGTTATGCATTGCCCGCAAGCGCTGCTCGCTAGCCGTGGAAGTTCCACGCGCCTCTTTCAGCTTATCGAATACTTCTCCCGCGATAGCACGCTCCTCGTCGGTCAACTCTGGTAAAAACTCTATGCCTTCATCGCCACCCAAATCTAATTCCTCTTCTTCATCATTATCCAGGTCAATTTCTTCATCGAAGTTAGCAGGATAGGAAGAAGGCGCATCGCGCACGACCGCGTTGGTAATCTCTTTCAGCCCAGGCGTCTTCACACTGGCGACCGGTATAGGCGTAGGAGTTGATGGTGGTGGCACAGGCGTAGCATTGGCAGGAGATGTCTTCGTATCTGGCTTTGTTGCTTTTTGCTCGCGTACAATTGGTGTGGGTACCGTTGGAGTTGAGGCTACGGTTTCGCGTACCACCAGGGATTGCAACTGTTCCAGGGCATCACGTAAATTCAGCCCGCTCAGCGTCTTCACATTCAGCAAATCCATGGCCTGTTTAGGGGTCAGACCCATAGATTCTTTAATGTACTGAATGAATTGTGGCAATTTCATGCTACCGCTGACATCTCCTGACGTGCCGGGTGCGCTCGGCATACTGGCCCCGATATAATGGCGCGTCGCTGGAACAGCTAGATCTTTATCGTTCGACGTGGGCGGTTGAACTGTTTCACGCGTGGGCGGCATGGTAGAGGCCGTTGGCGCAGGTTCATGAAGTTGTATAGGAGCAGGTGGAGGTGAAGGCGGTGTTGCCGGACGCTGGATCGTTTGGGGTGTCGATTGGGACGTAGATGGCGACGCCGTAGCTGGAGGTACAGTTGTTTTAGGCGTTGGGGCAACGACCTTCCCAGGCTGATTGCGCGTTGTCACCTGAGCATTCTGTGCCACTTGTTCGGCACGATTCTCGACACGGTTGGCTAATTGTTCAAGACCTGCTTCCGCCTCACGGAATAGGCGTTCGCGCATCTCTGCACTCGCTCCGATAGGGACGGGAACGCTCATCTCAATCGTATGTATGCGATCACCCACTTTAAATTGGGTGGTGTGGCGCAACCATATATACGCGCCCGCGCCATCAGGCTTGCCTGTATTATCGTCCATTTTGACCGCCTTTCACTACCTGGACTTGCAAGGTCTTTCCAGAGATGAAACCCACGCACGTACATTATATCAAACGGATGTTAGAGAAGCATATTTTATGTTGTAACCTGGTGATGACCCAGAAATTCAGGTGACAGGAGTCGGGTCTGCTGGTCGAAGGCACGCGACAGATTCTTCGCTGCGCTCAGAATGACAGACCCTCCGGTTGTCATTCTGAGCGCAGCGAAGAATCTCTGGCCGACTTCTGGGTCATCACCAGGTTGTAACATCTTGCCAAATAGTTCGTGGTAGTGTATGGTAGCGATACTGGGGTTCATGTTCCAGATAGACCAGCATATCGTCAAGAGAGTGTATCAAAGTAGCGCACACCTTGTATAGATGTGCTATATATATTTTACAGGATAATTGCTACACCTGGAAAAATACGAGGAGCGATGCCGATGATGATTGGCCCTTCACCAACGCAACAGAAGCCAGAACGCGACGTGAAGCTTGAAGTAAAACAAGTCAAATCTACACCTGCCCGCAGAAGAACGGGCCAGACTCCTGTGGCACTGTTCTTCAAAGCTATTTTCCGTCCCATCCTCAAGGGTGTCTACTACCTGATACGAGGCATCGGAGGCCACAAATTACTTACGCTGGCGATGATCATTCTTTTACTAGTGAGTGTTGCCGCGACCACTTTCTTCTCGACCGGGCAGTTCCCCTTTGGCATTGGAAACGATCCTTTCAATTTCCATGTGCGTGGCACCAATGGCGGGGGAGATGTAGTGCAAAATTGGCTCTACGCCTTGCGTGATGGTAACGCATCGCAGATGTCGCTGCTGGAGAAAAGTATAGCAAGCCCTCCTGATCCGCAACAATTTATAGACCAATTCAGCCAGTCGAAAGCGCATCTTACCTGGAAATCCATCAATGTGACGGGGGTATACAGCGAGTCCGACGCTACAGTTGATAGTTTTGTAGAGGTAGACCTCACGGCAACCGGTCCTGGTGGCCCGGTCACCGGACTGTTGCTCTGGCATTTTGTCACCTTCAGTCAGGGTTCTGAACTCCTTCTTAAAGTGAACCTTGTAGATTTCCGTGCCCCACTGACTTAGTTGATCCTTTGTCCCCGCAACAGAAGGGATAGACCATAGTGGCAGAAAAAACGAAAAGCAAAAAAGGCGAGCTGGACAAGTCTATTGATCTAGGGATGGATCAGTTTGGACGGTTTGTCAGACTGCGTTGGCTCTGGTTGGTGATTGTAGGCATCATCGTCTGGTATTTCGCCGTGTTTATTGCTCCGCAGTTACGGTCGCCATCGCCGGGCGAGGTACTCCTGTATGCCTTCCAGATTGTCTTTGCCGTCCTCTTTGGCATCATGCAATTTGTGGCGATCTTCTGGTTCCTGGGACGTCCACGCCTCTACTGGGTGATGCCAGGGGAGACGGGGGTGACGTTCGATGATTATAAGGGTAATCCGGAAGTGCTGGAGGCGGCGCGGCGTATCGTGAGCCTGTTGCGCGGCGTCAAAGAGTTCCAGGACATGGGCGGCTCACCTGTGCGCGGCTTGCTCCTCACGGGCGACCCTGGTACCGGTAAAAGCTATCTGGCGCAGTGTATGAGTACCGAGGCGGGTGTCCCCTTTGCTTATGCCAGCGCGGCCAGTTTCCGCGCCATGTTCATTGGTATGGATATCTTGATGATTCGCCGCTTGTACACCAAGGCGCGTCGCCTGGCGCGTGAATATGGTGGCTGCGTCGTCTTCATGGACGAAATTGATGCGATTGGTGCGTCCCGTTCGCGCAGCGGCGGTGGAAACATGGCGATGGGGGGCGGTATGTTCGGCGGCATGATGGGCGGCGGTGGACTGAACCAACTACTGATGGAGATGGACCCGCCCAACATCGAGACGGGCTGGTTCAAAAAAGTACTGCGTACCATCGGCATGTACCATAGCCGTGTGCAAAACGAGCCGGTGCTGACCGTTGGGGCGACGAACGTGCCAGACTTTCTCGATGCAGCCCTGCTGCGTCCTGGTCGCTTCGACCGCCGGGTCAACGTTGCGCCTCCAACCGATAAGTATCGTCCAGAGGTCATTGTGTACTACCTGAATAAGGTACAACACGATGCCAAAATCTCTATCGCCGCGCTGTCATCGCGCATGGTCAACTACACGCCGGTGGCGATCAAGCATGTGATAAACGAGGCGGTCATCATCGCACACTTCGATGGGCGCGAGGTGATCAGATATAAGGACCTCGTGGAGGCGCAGGATGTCCATGAATTTGGTCTGCGTCAATTGAGCGAGTTGTCCGCTATCGAACGCAGACGCCTGTCCTACCACGAGGCCGGACACACGGTTGCCTGTTACTATCTGATGGATCGCTACTTCCCAGCCTTTGTGACGCTGCACAAGCATGGCGACCTGGAAGGGGCAGCGGCATTTGCAGCCTGGCGTCAGAAAGAGACGATCATTACCCATAGCAGGGAAGATGTCCTCGCTCGTATCCAGGTTGCGCTGGCCTCGCGTGCCGCGGAAGAACTCTTCCTGGATGTGAATTTGAGCGGTGTCACCGGTGACTTTGCCAGCGCAACAGAAACAGCCGCCAACTACGTGGGCATCTATGGTATGGATGGCACCTTCACTTCCAGCCTGGCCTTCATGGGAACAAAACTTGTCACGGTCTCTGACCTGAGCAAGCGCACAGAGGCTGTGCTGCAATCGCAGTTCAAAGCAGTGAAACGCCTTTTCCAGGAACACAGCGAGGCGGTCATCGCTGTCGCCGAAGCCTTGATGGAACGGGAAGAGTTGGTTGCCGACGAGATCAAACAATTGATTGACGAGGCCGATGCCAAGCGTGTTGCGCACGCCATTTTCAGCGATTTTGAAGACTTATTGGGCAGCAGCAACGGCAATGGGAACGGACATAGTAACGGCAATACCGTTCATAGCGGCAGTACCAACGGCAATGGGAATACTTCATCGTCCGATAGTCCTGTTGGAGACGCATCCGCGTCGTCACAATCGTTCAATAGTGAGGCGAGTAGTACGCAGCTTCCTTTCATTGATGATGGGCTACAGCGCTTTGTTGATGAGTAAAGATAGCTATCCGAGAGGACCAGGGCGACCCTTGCGGCTTACACAGGTAGTTTTTGCAATGGCTGGTTCCTCGCCTTGTCATTCTTCGCTGCGCTCAGAATGACAAGGCGAGGAAC
>JBPCJY010000151.1:0-10025 GCA_051004815.1 Ktedonobacteraceae bacterium | reverse complement strand
TCTATCACCAGCGGATGGGTGCAGTTGGCCTCTTTACCTTCAGAAGATGCTTGCTCCTGCTTATGCCCTTAACCGAATCTTAACAAAACCACAACCACTCCTCTCTTCCTATATACAGGCCATCTTACGTAATTGTACTGGCCCAATTTGCTATTTAATTGACAGCGCAACGAAAATCTTTTAACGTGTAACACATTGGTTAGGCGTTTCTCATCTTATTTTTGCGTGAGAAGCGAAAACCTGGCGTGATCGCATAAAGTCTATTGCATGCTATGCTCTGGCATGCAATTCGTCTCGAATGCAGGGAAAAAGGATGGCTCAATGACTATAAATTCTGTGACTAATACTTCCGACCTACCTCTTTTGACTGAGGCGGAACGGCAGCAATTGCTGGTGGACTGGAACGCGACAACGTGTACCTACCCTAAGCAGCAGTGTATACATCAGTTGTTTGAAGCTCAAGTGGAGCGCACTCCCGAGGCGGTAGCATTGATTTTTGAGGAGCAACAACTGACATATCGCCAACTCAATGAGCGGGCCAACCAACTGGCACATTATTTACAACGTCTTAGCGTCGGGCTTGAGATGAGAGTTGGTCTGTGTATAGAGCGTTCACCTGAGATGGTGATTGGTCTACTGGGCATTTTAAAAGCAGGTGGAGCTTACGTCCCTCTCGACCCAGTTTATCCCCAGGAACGTCTGGCTTTCATGTTGGAGGATGCTCAGCCAGCCGTACTGGTAACGCGGCAAGGACTCATAGAGAGGCTGCCTCAGCATAAGCAGGTCGTCTGCCTGGATACGGCGTGGAACGTGATTGCCCAGGAGAGCGAAGAAAATATCGTCAACGGTATAACAGGTGAGAATCTAGCCTATATGCTCTACACTTCAGGGTCGACCGGCAGACCCAAAGGAGTTTTAGGTACTCATCGCGCTGCTATCAACCGCTTTAGCTGGATGTGGAACATCTACCCTTTCGAACCAGAAGAGGTGTGTTGCCAAAAAACAGCTTTGAGTTTTGTGGACTCGGTTTGGGAAATTTTTGGGCCTTTGCTGCAAGGCATTCGGATAGTCATCATTCCCGATATGATCATAAAAAGCCCTGAACTATTGCTCCAGGTGCTGGCTACTCATGCTGTCACCCGTATCGTACTGGTACCTTCTTTGTTGCGGGTTTTGTTGGATTTGACTGCTGATCTTCAGAAGCAGATCCCTACATTGAAATATTGGATCAGCAGTGGTGAAACGCTTCCTTTGGATCTGGCCTTACGCTTTGTGAATAGGATGCCCCACGGTGTGCTCCTCAACCTTTATGGCTCATCCGAAGTGGCGGCAGATGCGACCTGTTACGACATGAGGGAGGGTAAAGCACTCACAAGCGTTCCGATTGGTCGCCCGATTGCTAACACGCAGATCTATTTGCTGGATGATTATAACCAACTGGTACCGATTGGCGTGCCTGGTGAACTTCACGTTGGTGGAGACGGGCTGGCTCGCGGCTACTTCAACCGTCCAGACTTAACAGCCGCAAAGTTCGTGCCAAGCCCCTTTAGTACTATAGCAGGAACATTGCTTTATAAAACCGGGGATTGGGCTCGCTACTTGCCAGACGGCAACATTGAGTATCTGGGGCGGCTGGATCATCAAGTGAAGATTCGCGGTTTCCGTATCGAACCAGGTGAGATCGAGGCTACGCTCAATACGCACTCTGCTGTACAACAAGCGGTGGTAATGGCTCGCGAAGATGTGCAGGGCGACAAACGACTGGTGGCGTATGTAGTCCTACATGGACAGCAGAAGCTCACCATTAGCGAGCTACAAGAGCATCTTACAAAAGCCTTACCAACCTACATGCTGCCTTCGGCATTTATGCTCTTAGAGGCGTTTCCCTTGATGCCAAATGGTAAGGTGGATCGCCACGCCTTGCCCGCCCCTGACCAGACACGCCCTGAACTGCAACAAACGTTCGTGGCACCGCGCACTCCCATGGAAGAAAGTATAGCCGGTATCTGGTCAAGCATACTTGGGATCGAACGGGTCGGTATCCATGACAATTTCTTTGCCCTGGGTGGCCACTCTCTCCTGGCGATGCAAGTCATTGCGCAGCTGCAAAATACTTTGCGGATTACGCTACCTTTGCGCAGTTTCTTTGATGCTCCAACTGTAGCCGAGCAGGTTGAGCTCCTCGCACTGTCGCATGTCAGCGATGAACTACCCAGCAAACCCGCTATCAGAGCGATCCCTCGTGCGGCCAAACGTGTAGCAGGAACTGCTGAAAACAGCACTTCCTGAAACGGTGTGAGGGAAGTTGTATATCAATATGTGTCAATATGTATCAATACATGTCGGTAATTTAGTTGATTGACACACCTCTCTCCTACTGATAGCCTTCTCAGAGGGTAAGTAGGAAAGGAGCACATCAAATTATGGCAACTACTACTCTATCAAATTCAGAAACAGAACAAGATGCATTTGTTTTTCCGGCTTCGTTCGCCCAGGAGCGTCTCTGGTTCCTGGACCAATTGGAGCCGAACAGTGCTACGTATAATATGGCCTCAACCGCTCACATCAGGGGTTCCCTTGATCGGGAAGCCCTTGAGCAAAGCGTGAATATGCTGATCCAGCGACATGAAACCTTGCGTACTACCTTTCTCGTCCAGGATGGACAACCGATGCAGGCGGTTGCCCCTACGCTGACACTCCCCTTGCCCCTGGTAGACGTGCAATCTCTGCCCCAGTCGGAGCGGCAAGCTGAGGCACTGCGCTTCGCGAACCAGCAGGCACAACAGCCCTTCGATCTCGCCCGTGGGCCGTTGCTGCGTCTGCACTTGCTGCGCCTGGGAGTCCAGGAGCATTTGCTGCTGCTGGTCATCCACCACAGCATCTTTGATGGCTGGTCTATTGGCGTCTTCTTCCGCGAACTGGAAACGCTCTATCAGGCTGCGGTGAGCAAGCAATCGGCTGTGTTACCCGACTTGCCCATTCAGTACGCCGACTTCGCTGCCTGGCAACGTGACTGGCTGCAAGGGTCGGTGCTGGCCGACCAGCTCAGCTATTGGAAAACGCACTTAGCCGATGCTCCCAGCATGCTGGAACTGCCCACCGATCATCCTCGCTCAGCGGTGGCGAGTACGCACGGGGACAGTTACCTCTTCAGCTTGCCGCAACCACTGAGCCAAGCCTTGAAGACACTGAGCCAACGGGAAGGGGTCAGCCTGTTCACGACGCTGACTACCGCCTTCCAAACCTTGCTGTCGCGCTACAGTGGCCAGGAGGATATCTTGCTGGGGACGGTCAGTGCTGATCGTGGACAGCCAGAGACCGAAGACCTGATCGGCTTTTTGGTCAACACATTGGTGCTGCGCACCGATCTCTCCGGCAATCCCACCTTCCGCGAGTTGCTCAGACGTGTGGGCGAAGGACTGCTGCAAGCGCAGGAGCATCAAGATGTACCTTTCGAGTATCTGGTCAAGGAACTGCAGCCCGATCGCTCCTCCGGTCAGAATCCCTTCTTCCAGGTCATGTTGGTCTTTGAACCTATCGTATCCACTCCGTCCGAAGGGTGGAGCATCGATCAAATGGATATCGAGACAGAGACTGCCAAATTCGATCTGCATCTCGGATTGCAAGATCGACCGGAAGGTTTGCGCTGTCGTTTCGAGTACAACACCGATCTGTTTGATGAGACTACTATTGCTCGCATGGCAGAGCATTGGCAGATACTGTTAGAGGGTATCGTAACTCATCCTGAGCAGCAGCTTTCCGAGTTGCCCCTCTTGACTGAGGCGGAGCGTCACCAACTATTGGTGCAATGGAACGCCACCGCAACCGAATATTCAGACCTTCAGTGTGTTCATCAGCTTTTCGAAACTCAAGTTGAGCGGACTCCCTATGCACATGCCCTGGCCTTTGAGAACGTGTACCTGACGTATCAAGAGCTTAATACGAAGGCGAACCAGCTTGCGCATTTCCTGCAACAGATGGAAGTGGGGCCAGAGGTGCTGGTAGGTCTCTATATGGAGCGTTCCCTGGAAATGATGGTGGCACTGCTGGGCATCCTCAAGGCGGGTGGAGCATATGTGCCACTGGACCCTACCTTTCCAAGCGAGCGCCTTGGCTTTATGCTTGCTGATGCACAGGTGTCTGTACTGGTAACACAGCAGTCATTGGTGCCTAAGCTCCCTGAACACAATGCTCATGTCATCTGTATGGATACAGACTGGAATGACATTGCTCAGATGAGTAAAGCGAACGCATCCAGTGAGGTAAAGGGTGAGAACGCCGTTTATGTGATCTATACATCAGGCTCTACGGGAAAACCAAAAGGGGTAACTATTGAACATAGGCAACTAGCAAATTACCTGAATGGGGTTGTGCAGCGACTAGATATCTCCGCTGGCAGCAGCTTTGCCACTGTTTCTTCGCTGGCGACGGATTTGGGTAACACGGCTATCTTTCCTTGCTTGTGTACAGGTGGATGTCTGCATATAGTCTCGCGGGAGCGAGCCATCGACCATCACGCGTTGGAGGATTACTTCAGCAGGCACGCAATTGATTGTCTCAAAATCACTCCTTCTCATCTCTCAGCCTTACTGGCTTCGTCTCAAACAGGGCGCATCATGCCACGGCAACGGCTGATCATAGGTGGGGAAGCTTTTTCTTGGGAATGGGTAAACAAACTGCAAAGCCTATTCCCCGACTGTACCATTTTCAACCATTATGGTCCCACAGAGACTGCTGTCGGGGTATTGACTTACCGCGTGCAGAAAGACCAGGGCAAGCTTACCTACACAACAGCGCCCATGGGGCGTCCTATTGGCAATACACAGGTCTACCTGCTCGATAAGTACCAACACCCTGTCCCCATCGGAGTAGCTGGCGAATTGTATATCGGCGGTGCTAGTGTTACACGCGGCTATTTGAACCGACCAGAGTTAACCGCGGAAAAGTTCATCGCCAACCCTTTCACTACTGAATGCGGCGGACGCATGTACAGAACGGGAGACCTGGCACGCTATCTTCCTGATGGGAACATTGAGTTTCTTGGCCGTGTTGACGATCAAGTCAAAATTCGGGGCTTTCGCATCGAATTGGGCGAGATTCAGGCGATGCTGAGTAACCATCCCGCTGTGCTATCCGCTTTGGTTGTCGTGCGTGAGGATGTACCCGGTGAAAAGTACCTGGTAGCCTACATAGTCCTCCATGAATGGCAAACAAGCACAGATGCTGAGCTACAGAGCTATCTGAAGAAACAGGTACCGGCATACATGGTACCCTCCGCTTTTGTCTTGTTAGAGGCACTGCCACTGACACCCAATGGCAAGATAGATAAGCGTGCTTTGCCAGCACCCGAACGAATCAGAAGTGAGACAGAAGCCTTCGTAGCTCCAACTCTGACAATCCATTATCAGCTGCAGCACATCTGGGAAGACCTGTTAGGGGTGAAGCCGATTGGCATGCAGGACGACTTCTTCTCGTTAGGTGGCCATTCGTTATTGGCCGCACGGATGGTCAATCGCATTGAGCAGGTCTGTGGCAAGAAACTGCCGCTAGCTACGCTCTTCGCGGGCGCAACCATCCATCACCTCGCCGATGCTCTGTTGAAGGATGACGCTGCTCGCGGCAAAGAGGAGGCTGACACACGAACCAGGGTAGTCACGGTTCAAGCCGACGGAAGCAGGCGGCCTTTCTTCTTTTTGCATGGTGATTGGCACGGGGGCGGCTTGTATTGTCTGAACCTGGCCGAACACCTGAGCAAGGAGCAACCTTTCTATACCCTGGAACCCTATCGTTTCGAGGGATTGGCGGTTCCTCCCCCGTTAGAGGAGATGGCCGCCGCTCATATCCACGCCATGCGGGCGGTGCAGCCGGAGGGGCCGTATCTGCTGGGCGGCTGGTGCAACGGGGGGTTGCTCGCCTACGAAATGGCCCGGCAACTGCACGCGTGTGGGCAGACGGTCGCTCTGCTCGTCGCGCTCGATATGGGGACGCCTTCCTCGTACCGACAGATTCGCACGACCATCACGCGCTGTGGGAAACTACTGGGGCTGGGGCAGGAGCAACAGGTCAACTGGTTCTTGCGCTATATCTACCTGCGCGTCCCGTCCTTCCGCAAACGCGCCAGGGAAGTGGCTGGCGTGAAAACGAGCGAGCAGACGGCGTCTCAGAGCAAAGCGGGCCGTAGGGGTTTGGGACAGCGGGTGCGTCAAGCACTGTTCCCCAGCGTGGAAGCTCTGCGCTACAACTGGTTCGGCATCTACCGATGGGTTGCAGGCAACTATGTCCCTGGCCCGTACCCTGGCAAGCTCACCCTCTTATGGTCCAACGAGGCGGATGCACGCAGCAGCAATTGGCGCACCGTATCCGGGGCGAAAGAGGTCGAGGAACAGGTCTTTCCTGGCATCCATGTGATGTATGGCAACGAAAATCTTCCCCTGCTTGCTGAGCGTTTGAATGCCTATCTGCTGGAAGCACAAGCAACGATAGAGCATGAACGGGTGTGAACGTATCTAACCCGTTCATTGCTTGTGCTGATGAAAACTGTGAGAAAGGAACTTCTTATGATGTCAACAGGGGGCATCTTTGTCCTTAACTCACAGCCTTTTGCTCCATTCGCAAAAACAGGTTAAGAAAATGTTACATACTTACCCACTTTATAACCCAATCTCAACTACGGTACACTGCTCTTTCAAGAACTGTGTCTTGTATACTCTTTATGGGTAGTTACGTTTCATTTGTCCCATAAACCCCGTTCGCAGCATTGAGACATCGACATATACCTGACTCTTTATAAAGCTTAGCATGGTGGAGAGACAAAGATAACAAAGTGCATGGGTTACACGCGTTTGAACAGCTGAGCTTGTAGACCGTATGAATATAGCCTATTAGGAAGGGATCCCCTTAGATGTCAGCAGAATTTCACAACAAACCCAAAAACAACATAACTCACTCCCACTATATTTCTTCTCTTGCCAGCCTTTTGCTGCTTACCCTGATGATTGGAAGCGTTTTTTTTGCTGTCACTCATCCCACCAGAGCCAGCAATGCCCTGGCTTCTGGAAGTTTCGGCTTTACTTATACAGGCGATTACGACCAAACCGCCGCAACGACGAAGAACCTGCAAAAGATTTCACAGTTGTATACTGCTAATCAGATCAGTTTTAATGTGGGCCTTGGCGATTACAGCTATGTTTCCAAGGTCACCCCTGCTGTGGCTAATGCGTGGAGCACTTACGCGAAAAGCAACCTCCCGGCCAACTTTCCTTTTGAGATTGTTGACGGTCGCCACGATAGTAGCCAGATTAGCACCTATGAGGCTGATCTCCCAGATCATCTCGGAAATATCTCGACGAATTGCCCAGCATGCGCCTATGGCCAGGAATACTCTTTTGATTATCCTCCGAGTGCTCCGCTGGCCCGCTTCATTATGCTTTCACCGAATCAGACGATACCTGGCTACACCTACAACTACAATCAAGGCGGAGTCGATTACAACTGGGTTAAAAGTACCATCGAAGATGCACGATGTGTTAACATTACCAACTGCTCACATCCTGTGATTCCCTGGGTGATCGTGGGGATGCATGAATACTGCTTTGTGATCGGCACTGCTAAATGTTTAAATCAGCAATTGTTGGATTTGCTGCTCAACGAGCATGTTGACCTGATTATGCAAGCGCAGAAACATAACTACCAGGCCAGCAAACAGTTAGCCCTCAATAGCACGACCTGTCCGACCCTGAACGCTACCAGTTACAACGCCAATTGTGTCGTCGATTCTACCAATAACATGACCCAGGGTAAGGGTTCCGTCATCATGGTAACAGGTACTGGAGGAGCTTCCCAACTCGCCATTAACACGTCTGATCCCAAATATGCTTACTTTAGAACCTCGACGCCCACGAATAATGTCACCTGGGGCATCTCACAATTTTCGATTTCTCCGACACAACTGACCGAGCAATTCGTTCCTACCTCAGGAGGAAACTTTTCGGATAGCTTTACTATCTCGAATAGTGCCGTCACTCCTACGGCAACCGCCAGTCTATCTGTAACGGCATCACCTTCGGTCACTCCAATGCCGTCATTGGGGCAAGACAACTTCACGCGTTCCGACCAGACCTACTGGGGAAACGCCACCGATGGGCAGACGTGGGGAGCCAATGCCAATAGCTACAAGGTGTTTTCCATCAAAAGCAATGCTGGACAAGTAGCTGCCACGACGAGTAACAACTATTATGCTACCTTGGGGCCACCCGCAATTGATACTCAAGTGCAATTCTCTGGCACCATCAGTAGCTTCACCAATGCTAATATGGGCGCGGTCTTGCGTTGGACCGATAGCCAGGATTGGTATGAAGCCTTGATTGATGGCACGAATCTTACCATAGAAAAAAAGGTCGCTGGTACCACCACCAAACTAATGAGCGTTCCCTTTGCCGCAACGGTTGGAACCTCATACACGTTGCTTTTCAGTATCACAGGCAGCACGCTCTCCGCAAGTGCCTGGCCTACGGGTGGCACGCAACCAGGTACTTGGATGGCGACTACGACAGATACTTCCTTAGCGGCCACTGGCAATAGCGGCCTGCATGTTGTCGTCCAAAGTGGAGTGACCGTATCGTTTACTGCCTTCCAGGCAAATTTGCTACCGTAACAATTAGCTGAGCTGGAGCTCACTATGAGGTGCCTTGCCACTCCATGCTGTACGTCATGCTCATGGCAGTAGAGATGTAATGGCAAGGCTCGCCTTCATCACGTCGAATGAAGAAGGACATGGCAAGACCTATGAAAACAGTATTTAACAACCGGGGAAAGGGCTGGCCGCGTATGCGCCTTCTCCTTTCCCTTAGCACCCTTTTTCTGATTGTAGTTGTGACCGCAAGCGTACTTGCGGCATTCGCGCTCAATCACAGCAAAGAACCACAGCTGCAAAGCCATATCAAACCTACCAGGACGGTCCCAGCTCCTAGTCCTACCGCAACCGCAACGCCAAAGGTCGATCCTGGTTTTGGCTTTACGGTGGCTGGCGATTATGGGCAAACGACCTACACAACGGCGAACCTGAACTATATTGCGCAGCAGTATGCTGCTAAAAAGATAAATTTTCACCTGGCTGTGGGAGATTTCAGCTATAACACCAGCGTCAGTGCCGTCGCATGGAGTGTTTATGCTAAAAGCCATCTGCCCAGCAACTTTCCCTTCGAGGTTCTCTCCGGAGGCCACGATGATACGCAGATAGATGCCTATGCGGCTAACATGCCTAACCACATTGGCAAAATTACAGGCACCTATGCCAAACAATATTATTTCGATTATCCACAGCAGTCTCCCCTGGCTCGTATCATTCTGGTTACGCCCAGTGAGGTGCTGAGCGGCTATAGTTACGGCAAAGGGGACGCTGATTATAATTGGGTAGCAAATGCCATCGACACTGCAAGAACTGCCCACATCCACTGGATTATCGTGGCCATGCATCAATATTGCTTCGTCATCGATAGTACATCCTGCGCAAGTCAAGATTTACTCGATCTCTTGCTTAGCAAGCACGTCGATCTGATCTTGCAGGCCCAGAAGCATAACTATCAGGCCAGCAAACAGCTTGCTCTCAATAGCGCATGTCCAGTGCTGCCTATTACATCCTATAATGCCCACTGCGTCGTCAATGCTTCGACCCATATGTCTAAAGGTGCTGGTTCAGTGATTGTTGTGAGCGGGACAGGGGGAACAACTCCGCTACTTGCTATTGACACCACTTCCGATCCCAAGATCAACTACTTTCGGAACTGGATGGGATCTAATATTAATCAGAGCTGGGGCGTGTCTCAATTTACGATCACTTCCACGCGCTTGACCATGCATTTTGCGAATGTCACTGGGAAGTTTACGGATGGCTTTACGGTATCGGGTTAGTGTCTTCCCCATATCATGAGCGGGATTGGAAAAAGAGGATAGCCGCCCCTTGCCACCCCCCCCACCCCGTGATGCCCCCTTTCCCTTCCACCTCTCGCAATTTCTTTCGTTTTCGC
>JBPCJY010000150.1:0-3801 GCA_051004815.1 Ktedonobacteraceae bacterium | reverse complement strand
TAGTAGGGGCGACCCTCGCGGTCGCCCTGGTAGCCACGTTGCATTGCTGGCAATCATTCACAGACCTTGTTATAGGAGCATCAATGTAGCACAGCGACAATGTCGTACGTTTGATTTCCCGTTAGAGTGAGGGTGGCTGTACCTAAGTAGTTCAAGGTACTACTAATGCTGCCAGAGGCAGTTAGCGTATAAGTACCCGTGGCGAGATTGCCAAAGGAGTAGTTTCCTGATGAATCGGCGGTAGCATTTATACTCTTATTCGCACTGTTCGTCAAAGTGAGCGTAGCACCAGGAAGCGATGTTGCGCAAGCCGTAGTGGTGGGGCAAGCAAACACTGTACCACTAAGGGTATAACCAGTGACTACCAGCGAAACGTTGATCGTCTGCGGGCTATTCACTATCGTAGCTCCACTATTGTCAGAGGCTGAGACGGTGATTGTCCCACTATACGTTCCAGGAGCCAGGCCCTGCGGATTGACGCTGACACTGACCGTTGCATTCCCTGTACCTGAGCCTGACGAGCCTATGGACAGCCAGGCAGCGTTCCCCGTTGCCGACCAGGTAACAGGCAAAGCACACGTCCCACTCTCGCTTAAAGAAAAGCTCTGTGCTGCTGGGGCGGCTTGTCCTTGCGCGACAGAGAACGCCAAACTGGTCGGCCCTACCGTGAGCGCACACGGGGGTAAGATTGTTAACGTTACCGTGAAAACTTGCGGACTGCCCTGTGCAACGACATTTGAGCCATCGATCGCATTGATGGAAACATGTGTAGTATAGGTACCAACCGCTAAGGTAGCAATATTGGCAGTAAGGCCCATGGTCATCGGTTGCCCGCTAGCAGGTAATGCACCGGAGGCAGGGCTTAATTGCAGCCAATGAGCACTCCTGGGCATAGTGGCTTGCCAATTCAGTGGCCAGGCGCAGTTACCAGTGGCCGTAATGGCTACCGATTGTGAACTGGGATTGCCCATGCCTTGCGTCGCGCTAAAAGCGACAGAACTCTGCGAAGGTTGTTGCAGTACGCAAGGTGGCAGCACCAGTAAATTAATCATAACCGTCTGTGGACTGCCTGAAGCTACCTTGCCAGAGGCGTCGGTGCCAATCAGCACAAGCTGCCCTACATACGTATTGGGTGTCAAACTTGAGGTATCGATAACGACCGTGACCTGCCCTGTTTGGCCCGCGGGTATTGTGCCACCTGTTGGTCCGGCACCCAACCATGGTTTTGTCAGTGGATTGACCTGCTCACGCCAGGTGAGCGGACTCTTGCCTGTATTGGTGATCGTCACCACCTGTCCCGGCGGTGAAGGCATGCCCTGCGTCGTACTAAAGTTGAGGCCGAGTGGAGTCGCGCCCATAATCGGTGCTGAGGGCGGCGGTGGTGCTTGCACTATCAATTGCACCATCACTGTCTGCGTGCTCTGCGCCGCGGTAAACGCGATATTGCTCACGTATGTCCCCGGTTTCAGGATGCTGGCATTGACCCCTATCGAGGTTACGGTGCTTGCTGAGCCCTTTAATTGGCCACTGGCCGGTGTGATTGCCAACCAATTGTTGGCCGAGATCGCCTTCCAGTTAATCATTCCAGCACAACTTGAGGTCGCACCGATATTGAGCGATTGATTACTGGGATTAGCCTGTCCTGAAACCGCTGTAAACGACAGGCTACCCGCACTCAATGTCAATCCACAGCGAGGCTGCACTGTGAGCGAAACACTCACGTTTTGCGGGCTATTTATCCCCTGACTGGCCGCAAAGACGAGAACAGCAGTATATATTCCTGGCAACAGATTCTGACTATTCACCATGACATGAATTACGCTCGTAGCGTGCGGTGCTACCCCACCCACTGTTTGATCTGTACTCAGCCAATTGGAGTGCGAATCAAAGGCAAAGAGCAAGAAGTTTTGGGACGATAGTGTCTGATTATTGCCCGTAATTGACCAGTTCAACTGTTGCGACCCTGGATTACTGATCGTCAACGCCTGGCTGGGCGGACTCGACTCGCCATCCAACGCGGTAAACGAAAGCACAGGTGGTATTACTTCCAGCACAGGGCCAGCATTGGCTGGCAATGGATTCACTGCCATGTGTACCTGCACCGATTGGGCAGAACCCACGTTGGAAGAAAAGGTGATCGTCCCTGTATAATCCAGTGGCTTGAGATTTGCTCGCTCTACAGCTACAGCAATTGTCTGGCTTTTACTAAACGTTCCCTGCGATGGAGATAGCAATAGCCATGGTTGATTGCTGCTCGCTGCCCATGAGATAGAGTTACCACCAGAATTTTGGAGCGTCAGCGATTGGATGGTATTAGCACCTTGATAACCTGACCCAAATTCCAACGAGCTTACACCAATAGAGAGACGCGATGGGCGCGTTGGGCCAGCGCCAGTAATCTGGAGCGTCGCACTGGCGATATAGTGCGTTGTGACATCCTCTGCATCAATCGTATGGAAGCCCGCTGTCCAGCTCGAATCTACCACCATAGTCACGTCGGCAGAGCCAGTCGCCCCCACTTTGACGACAGCAGAGCCACTGGTAAGCTGTACCGTTTCCTGGATATCATGTGTTAAATAGACATTGGAATTGGGCGTGAAATGCAAAATATGCAAAATAACTGTTTGACCAAGTCCTGCCGCGTTAGAAGACAGCGTGAGCGAAGGTGGACCATTCGGTACATTCTTAGCATGGTGTTGATGTGTGAAAGCGACAAAAATAAGTCCTCCATCCATCACCAAGGCTACTATAGCCAGAAGAGCCAGAATAATAAAGGCGAGATGCATACGCCGCCGCGTCACGGGAACCCGTTTCGGTAACAGGGGCATAGTGACCAGCCCCTCGGCCATTGCACGTTGTAAATCTTCTTCCTCGATACGCGCCACCTCGGCACTATTCGGGAAATGCCGCCCCATCAGAGGGTCGGTACGGCCTGACCAGTGGTCTTTCTCGCTCTCTTCGCTTTCCGCGTCTTGCAACCAGGGCCAGAAATCGGGCATGCGCCGCCCCAGGTCTTCGCCCTGCACTTCCTCTGGTGCTTGCGCTACCTGGGGCAAAGGAGTGCTCTGACGTTGAATATCCGCGGAAATATCGCGCAATGGAGACAAGCGTGGCACATGCGGCTGACGGTGATTGCCCTGCTCAACTTGAGCAATACGCTGGGCGGCCTCATTCAGTCTGTGTACAGCATGGTCTACGACATTTCCTTTGGGAGCGTAATCTGGCAGCGAAGGGGCCAGAGGTTGCGGTGTTTGCGGCAGTTGTGGCGTGCTAACAAGCGGATGCGGGCTAGTAATGCGCTCCAATGGATTGCCACTGACCTCTCCATTTTCTGGATCAAAAGCAACTAGCGGGGGAATCTGCATAGATTCCTCCGCACGAGTATTCGTTGTCTGCCAAAGTTGGCTTCGTAAGTACGACTTGCAGGCTGCGCAAAATATAGAAGTTGCCTCACAAGGCTTACTGCACCGCAAACACTGACTCATATCACGCCTTATCTTGCTCCAACTTCCCCCACTACTAAACCACCTATGCCTTTTTATTTACTCATAAAATAGGTCTATACTGATTAACGATGAGATAGGGTAAATTGTCACATCAAGCGTGCGGCGTATCTCGTAGGGGCGGACTTACACGGGGCGGGGTTTTGTACCGCCCGTCGCCGCCTGTCATTCTGATCGCAGCGAAGAATCTTTTGTGGCACGGAGATTCTTCGCTGCGCCCAGAATGACAGGGGCGGGAACGGGGCGAAGCGCAGCAGGACAGGGGCGGGAACGGGGCGGTCCTTGCACGGGGAGGGTG
>JBPCJY010000149.1:0-17417 GCA_051004815.1 Ktedonobacteraceae bacterium | reverse complement strand
CCCCCCCCCCCCCACTACATGTTTGGCGTACTCTTGCGGTCTACCGATCGAGTAATTCCTGTGCAAACTGTATGAAGCGGTAGACATCCGCGAAGTTACTTACCAACCCTAATGACACTCGTACCGCCCCTGAACTCTTTCCATCAATGCACAGACGGAAATCATCTATAGTAAAACGATCCTGCTGTGACGTTTGGCGGAAACAGGCCACCAATTCTCCAGCGGAAAGGCCCAGGGCGATCTCTCCACCGCCAGGATTGCAAAAGCACCCTGTCCGTAGCGAAATGTTGGCCTGGTTCGCCTGCTGCTCGATCATGCGATGGTCAATGACTGACCCATCGGCACGGTAGAAATTCATCGTCACCGTTCCTCCACGCCACTGTGTATTGATCGCTCCATAAATCCTCACCAATGGTTTGCCATTGCGATGCCGCAGCGCGGACAAGCTATCCAGCAGCCATCCTGTTAAACAATGCACTCGCTCATGTATTGTCTCCGGCCCCACTGCTTCCAGGTAGCGCAGTCCAATTTCTACGGCAGGGATGTTCAGGTAGTTGAGCGTGCCATCTTCGAACGCCGCCTCACCTTCTGCCAAATAATAGCGGTCGCCTTGCACGGAAGCAACGGTGATAGTGCCACCAGCGAACCATGGGCGACGCAGTTTGGCGAGTGCCTCGCGCCGCGCCAGCAAGCAGCCGACGCCCGTAGGATAGCCAAACATCTTGTAAAACGAGAGCGGCACAAAATCGGGATGCCACAGCCCAAGGTCCAGACGATTGGTTGCTACAAACGCGGCGGCATCCAACACCACATCCCACCCTCTAGCCTGAGCCATGGCAATCCATTTGAGCGGATGCTGCACCCCTGAGAAGTTGGACTGCGCTGGATAGGCAAATAAATGATGACCACCAGGGCGTGCCTGTTCAAGACTATCCAACAATTCGTCCTCGTCCACGCGCATGTCGGGCAGCACCACTGGGATGTAGGCGGTCGTAGCACCGTGTCCCCGCGCAAACTCGCGGATACCGTTGACAGAGTTGTGATTATCGAAGGTCAGCAGATAGTCATCACCAGGTTCAAATGGATATGCCTCACCTACCAACTTCAAAGCCATGCTCGCATTCTGCGTAAAAATGACAACATACTCCTCTGGTGCGGCATTGAAGTAGTGCAAGACGTACTGCCTGGCTTGCTCAACCAACTGCGTCGTGGCCTGTGAAGTCGGATTCGAGGAATGCGGGTTGCCTAAAACGGCATTGGCCAACAGGTCATGATGGGCCTGTAATTGAGATAGTGCATACAGGCCACCACCAGTGTAGTCAAGATAGATATGGTTGCCATCATCTAGCCGGGCAAATTCGCGTGTCCGCAGCATGTCCAGCGACTGCGTAGATTGAAAACCAGGATAGGTATGCAGAAACATCTCAGAAGCTGTCTCAAAATGTGTGGAAGTGTTCATCAGGCATCAAGCTCCATAAATATCGGGTCACACTCTTTTCATTCTTAGATCAAGTCCTCATATTGTACCATGAGTGGGTGGTCTGTTGTTTTATGCTCTATAGCTCAGTTGTGTGCAGGGCAAATGCTGTAGTAGTGGTGGCACACCCTCGACGTGACCTGTCCAAGATGCTAGAATGCTACAAGAACTTTTTCATGAGTTGGTGGCGGCTTTGCAACCAACGGCTGTAAAGCTGCCTCCAACTTAAAAACCTTATGGATTTAGGAAGCACATGTATCATGTATTTAGATAAAACGTTACAATTTTACCTGGATGAACTGGCTTCGGCCAAATCTACCCCCGGCGGTGGTTCGACTGCGGCTGTAAGCGGCGCGATGGGGGCAGCACTGGCAAGCATGGTGTCCCGACTGACCATTGGCAAAGCGGACTATGCCGATGTGCAGATCGAGGTCGAGGGAATTTTGCGGCAGACTGAGCAGTTGCGCGAACGTTTTCAACAACTCATGCAGGAGGATATCGACGCCTACGGCAAGCTTGCGGCCTCGTTTAAGTTGTCGCGCACGACCGATGACGAGAAAAAAACGCGCAGCAAGGCTATTCAAGCGGGATTGATAACGGCGGCTCTGGTGCCGCTGGAAATGGTCGAGTGTTCAGCTGAGTTGGCACGCCATTGCCGACGTATCGCTGAAATAGGCAACGTAAATGTGCTGAGCGATATAGCAACAGGGGCCATGTTGGCATCCAGTGCCGGCACCGGAGCAGCCTGGATGGTGCGAGCGAATTTACAGGCCATGAAAGACCTGGAAATGGTCACTATCTTGAGTGATCGCCTCGGTAAAGCCCTCGATGCCATTACCGAGTACACGCAGCAGATTACTAGCATCGTAGGAGAGCGAGCGTGACAGCACACATTCTGGATGGTAGGGCTATGGGAGCAGAGATTCGCGCCGAGCTACGCGAAGAGATACATGCCTATTCCCAATTGCAAGGGAGACCGCCCGGCCTGGCAATTGTGCTTGTCGGTGGAGACGCCGCATCAGGTGTCTATAGCAAAGCAATTTTGCGGGTCGCTAACGACGTAGGCGTTGCCGCTCGTTTGGAACAGGTATCGGCCCAGGTCTCACCCGCTGAACTGCGAGCTCTGCTGGTACACCTGAACAACGATGAAGCCACACAAGGTATCATCGTGCAGATGCCTCTACCGGCGCATCTTGCGCAAAAAATGGTTGCCGATACCATCGCTTCGAGCAAAGATATCGATGGTATCAGTCCGCGCAGCGCGGGTAATCTCTTCCTTGGCCTGCCCAGTTTTCTCCCTTCGACTGCCGCCGCAGTCGTAGAGATACTTGAGCGCACCCAAACACCGTTGGTGGGCAAACGGGTCGTTATCCTGGGACGCAGCAATGTTGTGGGCAAACCTCTAGCTATGATGCTGCTACAGAAAAATGCTACCGTCACCGTTTGTCATTCACGTTCCACCAATCTCGCAGCCATGGCACGTCAAGCGGATGTTCTGGTCGCAGCAGTTGGCCGAGCGAATATGGTCACTGCTGCCATGGTACGCCCCGGAGCCGTGGTGATCGACGTTGGCATTAACGCCTTGCCAGAGGGAGGAATCGTCGGCGATGTTGATGTAGTCTCGGTGCGCGAGGTAGCCAGTGTCCTGACTCCTACCCCTGGCGGTGTAGGGCCGCTTACCAACGTGTTGTTACTCAAACAATGTGTGCAAGCGGCATGGAACGCTGTTGGGATTGTTCCCCCTCAACTTGCCGTTTGAGCTAGTTGTTCGAGGAAGTAGGTACGCCATCCTTCGGGAAGTGCCTTCACTTCCAGTGCATGGAGCAGTGCCTCTGGATTATGCTTATCTTGTAGGTAAAGGCGTGTGATGGCAGATACGCTGACTTGATGCTCGTCGCTACTAACAAGGGTGATGGCGTCTCCCTGTGCTACTTCCCCTTCACTGATGACAGCGAAGTAGAAGCCGGTAAGCCCACTCTTCAGAAAGCGTTTTAAGATATCATCACGTCCAAATTTGATGCCTAGCTTATAACATGGTAGTCGAGGTTGTGTAACCACGACCTCCGCGGAGCCAATCTGGAAGCGGTCTCCAATATGAACGGTTTCTTCTGTCAGTCCCTCGACCGTGAGGTTTTCTCCGAACATTCCCCAGGGCAATGTCATTTCCGGAAACTGTTCATGCCAGTAGCGATAGTACTCAGCCGGATATGCATAGATAGCTTTATCAAGACCACCATGAACGGTGAGGTCAGCTTGACGATCTCCTACAAGATTAAGCCGTTTGATAGCCACTCGCTTTGTCACAGGCTCCTTAAAGATACCCGTCATCACTTTTCGCCCTTTCCAGGTAACTTCTCGTGGGAGTCCAACATTGACCGATACAACTTTCATCACAGATGCTGGCGGCATCATTATTTCTCCTTGGCAGCACATGGCCTACTCTCAGGTTTGCGGATAGTATGATATTGTTATAGCTTGAGGTCAGCCTCAGCCAAACTTCTAAAGTTGTTTAACACCGCGCTGTAGTTGTCTATTCCAACCACTTCATAACGTGGTGGTTTCGCTGCTTACTCCCATCATTGCCCATTCTCTTGAAAAATTCTCCCTTTTAGGCTATACTTGCAGCAAGCGACCAGTAATCTACTGCTTACCCCTCGCTCGTTAAACTATCCTCATCTATGCTTCCCCAGAAAGGTTTCCTCCCATGGTTCGTACATTGGATGGTGCATTGACCGCGGCGGTCAATAGCGTCACGCGTATTCCATCGCTTTCTCTTACCGTTGAAGATCATGTCATTCATTACGCATCCTACCAAACTCCCAATACCGCCGATGCCTGGAACGATCTCTGTATAGCCAACGATAATAGCATCATTCGCGTGCAGGTCACGCGTGGCGGTGGCGGTTTCACCTCCAACTTTCAATATAAGCGTATTACCGATCCCTCGGTAGCATCACAGTGGAGTACATGGACGACATTCTCTGGCGGGAGTGGAAATATGTTTGAAGACGCCGGTTGTGCCGTCTCAAATTCGGGTGGTACCTTGCGTGCCTTTGCCCAACGTGGCACTGGCGGCAACCAACTCTGGACATGGTCCTCTACCGATAATGGGCAGACATGGAGCGGCCCCAATGTTGTCGTCGCTCCACCGGGTGGTGCCTTAATAAAGGGGATAGGCAGTGCTGGCAACAACGACATTTTCTTTCTCTACGATGTTGTTGGTGGAGAAAATATGGGTTGCTCGTTGTATACTGGCTCGTGGTCATCCCTCAGTGCCTGGACATTACCGCCGTTAACAGGGGGCGCAGGTGTAGCGGTTGCCTGGGCAAATCCCACCTATACCGTCATTTATTCAGATGGCTTTACCCTGGCCTCCTGTCTCTACAACTCCGCCAGTAATACCTGGAGCAGTAGCAGCGTTATCGCGCCAGCCACCAGTACCGCCATTGCTCGCTATGTTCCGCGCCTGACCTTTGCCGATGGCTTGTATACGCTCACCTGTATCGAATCTGATTCTGGCCTCTTAACCGGTTCCGTATATAGCTACCCACGGATGCGCCAATCGGCTGACCTCATACACTGGTCAAATGGCATGATTTTGCACGATATCACCTGTACCTATGGTGCCATTGCCTTCAAGTTGCCCACACCCCATACGGGTAGTGCTGGTTCGCGCTACTATATTGCAGCTATGCCAACCGTCTATAGTGCGCCAACTTTCCAGTCATCCAACAGCACGCAATACCTTGATGTTTCAGCCGCCGTGCTTTCCTATCAACGTCTCGAACAGACAGGTAAGCCCTCGCGTCTCGAAGTGTTGATTGATAATGCCAGGGGTGTGTACAATGCACTCATTACCTCCGGCAACAATTACCAGCAAATTGGCCTTAACGCTTCTCTCGTACTCAGTGAAGGCTATAAAACCGGCACTCCACCTACTACAGCCGATATCGTGAAAGTGGGGGTCTATCATCTCGAACAGATACACGTTGTGCGTTCGCCCCAGGAAAACCACCTTTTGCTGGTAGGGCTGGACCTCACGCGCAACCTTGATCTCATTTCGCGTTACCAAATTACCTATCTCAACCAGACTCTGAGCTATCTCGTCAGCGAGATGTGTGCTCGTGGCGGTCTTTTCTCCACCAGCCTCCCCGCTACAACGCAGATGAGCCAGGTGATTTCATCCTTTGTCTTGCAGGCTGGACAAACATATCGCCATGCCCTGGATGAACTCTGCACAACGTATGGTTTGGCCTACTTCCTTGATCAAAGCGAGGTGATGCAATTTCGCGAGCTTGCCAGTGGCGACCCTTCTGTATGGAGCTATCAACCGGAGGTGGAATTGGTGAGCTTTGGCACTGATGACCAGCGGGCCAATCATATTATTGTGAGCGGTAAGCCGCCAACAAGTGGCTTAGCAGGTGCGCTAACCACAGCTGAAGCCTATGACGATGCCAATTTGCATCTGGTGGGAGTCGAACGTCTTCTGCACCATGTTGACCCCAAGTTGACCAGCACCACGCAATGCGCCCAAAAAGCCAGCTTTCTGCTGCTGCAAGAGCAACGCGTACAGGCGATCTACACTGTTACCGTCCCGCTTAATCCCGCTCTACAGCTCTTTGATGGTATCACGATCACCGATAGTGCCGCTCCCACGGGTAGTGGGCGCAGTGCCACCTGCCGCCTTGCTCATCTACTGGCACACTTTGATGCACAGCATAGTATAGATGAGCTACAGCTGGTGTTGGAAGGGATGTGAGTTTATGCGCGGCCCGCTCGGCGACGCCGTGCGGCCGCCGCTTTTTGGCGTCGCTCCCGTTGATGCTGCATAACGCTTGCACGCTGCTCAGCAGTCATGTCCTCGTCGGCTACTTCGTCTGCACTATACCCTGCTTTGGGCGTGATAACGTTATTGCTCTTCACTTTCGCCGTGGGATTTTTCCTGATAAGACGTGCATTGAGAATGGCCTGTCGTATGACAAAGCCTGCGATGACCGCCGATAAGAGCAAGATAAGCAGGTAAAACGGCACGACAATGGGCTTGAGAAATGCTGGGAATGCATTATTGTGCAGATTTAAACTCAACATAAAGACAAAGGAGAGCAGCAGGTATTCGATACCAGTTAATAAGTTGATCTGCCGGAACCACGCTATGTGCTGCCCACGCGTCTGTGCTTCCCGTACACGTCTGAGTCCAGAGAAGACGTTATAGACGCCCAGGAGGATAAAAACAACCATGAAGATTGTGAGATAAAAGGAATTCATTTGCATTGGCGGTACATCCTTCTGCTGTCGTGCTTGCGACTACTGTGCTGCTTGAATGGTAACTACTCCGGGCCAGGAAACAGTATTCGTGTTGATGACGAAGTGGTACGTGTCACCATGGCCGCTTGAAATATGAGCCGTTTCGCGGAAAGTGCGATTTCTCTACTGGTTGTCGTGGTGCGGCCTGCCAGGCTGATATCAATATTCAAATAGGCATTTTGATGATGTTTGCTGTCATGTGCTTGCAACGTATGCGGACCAGCTGACCAGGTGGAAGTGATGTGTATGGAAACATCAAATGAACCCTGCTCAGAGGTCAGTAGCGACAGGGTACGACCATCCGCACCCGTAATAGCCACCGTTCCATCCAATAAAAAGCTGATAGGCACACCAGCAGCAAAATTATTGCCATGCAGGTGAAGAGATTGCCCTTGCGCAATAGTTGCCGTTGGCGTACCTGAAATGCTCAAATTTGGAGGCTGTGCAACGCTTTGCTGAATACCCTGGCTCGCTGAATCAGGAACAGTTTGAAACGTAGAAGCAATAAACACAGCCAGTCCCCCAATGACACAAATCATCAGGAGGAGCGTGATCCAGAAACGCAGGTTTACCTGTGATTCTTGTAATTTCTTCGGCACTACGATAGCACGCATCCGAGCCAGACTATTCTGCATTGCCATCAATGGTTCTTGTACCAACGATTGGCCACGCGATGCCGATGTGGCAGGCCCGGCCTCACTGCGTTGGCGGTTGCGCCAACTGGTGCGCCATCGCTCGGCTGCAACGCTGGTCGCGGCATAACTTTCAGAACTATTATCATCCTGGGCGAACTCTTCGTGCGCCTCAATCAATGGCGGACGCGCCCTGACAACCCCAGCAGAAGGCTGTCCGACCGCTACATTTGGCGAAGGTGAACCTTGACCTTGTTGCTGCATGGCATGTTCAATAGACTGAGCAGGTTGAGGTGGCATGGGTAGTTGCCCAGGCCAGACAGGCATCTTGGTTTGAACGGATAGGGCAGGGTTGGGAGACGGTGCTTGCTTTGTCCAGGTTCCTACTGGACGAATCAGGCTTGTAGGGGGAACAGGAGTTGAGGGAGTGTTTTGAGCGTGATCGGTAGCAGGGGTATATCCCTGCATCTGTCCCTGACTATTGGCGGGAGCAGGTTGTACTGGTTGCGCGGGATAGCTGCCTGAATTCGGGCGTGCTGGCACGCGCCTGACGTGCGGTTGCACCGTACGCGTTGGCATTGGTGGAATTGCTTGGACTTTCCCAGGAACATTTGCTGGCAACGGGGCTATTCCCGTGGATATTCGGGGCGATAGTTCCGCGTTTGCCGTTGCAGGTGATGCCGGAACGTGTTGTGCGACATGTCGTTTTAAACCACAATTTGCACAAAATTGGGCCTCTTCTGAAACCTTCGCATTGCACCTGGGGCAATAATATATCAATGCTCTACTTCCTTGCCACTGTCTTATTGATTTTTATCTCTCCCTCTTCCTAACGTGCAGATGTATCAATCTATCAGGAATCTGTCAGGAAGCCAAACCATTATCCTATAACTCAGCTGTATTGCTTGCCTCAAAGCTTGCTTACTGCACCCTTATCCTCTCTATTCTTGAGAAACGTAGCAGTAAGCCAATACCCAGGCAGATGAGTGGCCCTGTGACCAGGTTCAGGATAAAGGTGGACTGGTCAAGGATAGTGAGTGTGCGTATCGGAACGGCAATTACGGGGTTTTGCAGCAACCCTTGCAAACCTCGCACAATCCATAAATCAGCCGGAAATACCAGGAGCAGTCCAAGTGCGAATTGTAACATGAGGTAGCTCGGCCAACCCAGCACAATTCGTTGGCTACCAGCCCCCGTCGCTGTACCACGCATCGTCAAAAGTAGTAATCCCAGGGCTGCACTGTTGAACACAAATGGTTCCAGTGCCTGCACATCGAACATTGTGGGATTACCAAGAAATACCGGGAAACGCCACAACTGCCATAGCAAAAAGACCAATGAGTTGGGATCGCTGCTATTGATAGTGAAGGCCACCGGGAGTTGCCAGGGCAGCAGTGTACTTAACAAACGCAGCGTCGGGTAAGGGCCAGGAAAAAACTGATAGGTCGTAAGCATGTAATCAAAGGCGGCTGAGAACACATAGCCAACGGCTACAGGAGCCAGCCCCAGCAATAGCACAGTAATGAAATAGCTAACCAGGGAACGTTTAGGCGTCGTCTCCTCTGGCGGAACAGCCGCCAGGGTATTTTCTGCCTTCTCGTCCTCATCATCGTCGCTTGCTGGTGAACGTTGCGGCGCACCCTTTTTAGCTGGCAAAGGACGGAGCGGTGCAAAAGCCAGGTGTCCCAATGTAGCACCAACGATGCTAAAAATCACAGAGAAGGCGGTAATGAGTCCCCATGTCGTGAAGAAGCCCAAACGCTCATCAGCGGCTTCACTCAATACCTGCAACACATGAGGATAACTGAGTGCCGCAATAAATTGGAACAGGGCCAGGAAAAGCCCACCGAGTGCAGCCTCAAATAAACCAGGGCGTATCGGTGTGCGCAGCTTGCGCATACCAGTTACCAGTAGCCCACAACCCGTGGCACTGAGCACTGCCACGGGAGCTAGCGATGTGGCCGGTTGTGCATTGAAACGTCCTGCCAGGGCAAAGAGTGCGGCTATGATAATGACTATCCCCAGAGCCAGCCAATCAAAATCCTTATCTTCCGCCTTTGCTTTTGCTATAGGTGTAGGCACTTCAAGCTGAACGGTCTCATCTTCGTCGTGCTCTGCTTCAGTTGTTTCACTGGTAACGGTACTTTCGTCTTGTTGCATCTGTCGCTGCTGCTCCTTGCTAAATCCTCTTGACGGATACTAGCATATTAGTAGCAGAGCGACAAGGGGGGTATACCTGAGAGAAACATACGGTGTTTACCTGATAGGATATAGTTGATCTTGCTCTTGACTATTGGCGAAAAAACGCTAAAATCTCTAGTAAGCTACACAACGTTGTAAGATTTATGAGGTTTCCGTGCATATTATCGTAATTGGGGTCGATCATACCACTGCACCTATCGCGTTGCGTGAACAACTCGTCTGTTCATTGCGTCAGGTCCCCCAGGTATTACAGACCACACAAGCAGTGGTACAGGAGAGCGTGCTCCTCTCAACATGCAACCGCTTTGAAGTATACGCGCTTTGTTCAGAGTCTACTACAGCTATAGCAGATCTGTTGCAGGTCATCAGCGAGACGCGCCAGGTCGCACTCCCAACACTGCAAGCACATAGTTATAGCCTTACTGGCGAACAAGCGGTGTCTCATTTATTCGGTGTGGCCTGTGGATTACATTCGCAGGTGCCAGGGGAACCACAGATTCAGGGGCAGGTTGCCGAAGCATTGGAAATTGCCCAGGGTAGCGGTTATGCTGGCCCTGTGCTCTCCGCGTTATTCCGCGCCGCCTTAGTTACCGGCAAGCGGGCACGTAGCGAAACTGGTATCAGCCGCAATGCCGTCTCGATTAGTCATGTCGCTGTGCAGTTGGCTCGCCAGCTGTTCCCTGATCTTAACGCAGCAAGCGTTTTGCTGGTTGGTACGGGCCAGATGAGCGAACTCGCCGCCCGCAACCTCTGCGATAATGGCTCACAACGCCTTGTCATCATCAACCGCACCACAGAGCATGCGATTGACCTGGCTGAACGCTATCATGCTGTGCATCGTACCTTTTCTGAACTGTCAGCAGCACTGCTTGAGGCCGATGTGGTTATTAGCTCAACCCGCGCACCTCGTGCGATTATCACTCGTGACATGGTACAGGAGGTCATGCGCCAACGCAATGGACGTGTACTGCTACTGATAGATATTGCCCTGCCACGCGATATTGAACCCGAAGTTGCCACTATCGAGGGTGTCTATCTCTATAACCTGGATGATCTCCAGGCCAGTGTGACGGAAGGTATCCGTCTGCGTATGCAGGAAGCTGTACATGTGCAGGCCATCGTCGCCGACGAAGTGAGCAAATTTGAGCGTTGGCTACATTCATTGAGCGTTGTGGATACTATCAGCGACCTGCGTTCCTATACCGAAGCCTTGCGCCAGCAGGAAGTGTTGCGTACAATGCGCCAAATATCGCACACGCTTTCTGAGCACGAAACGGCGGCTGTACAGGAACTAACAACTCGACTACTCAACAAAATTCTCCATAAACCTATGTTACGCCTCAAAGATGCCGCTGCTAATGGGCAGGGTCATATCTATGCCGAAGCATTGCGCTATTTATTTGATTTGGAAGAGAAAAACGATGAAGCAGATTACGATAGGGACCAGAGCCAGCACATTGGCAATGGCACAGACACACTGGGTGATCGAGCGATTGCGGCAGCAGTGGCCGACGCTAGAGATAACTATCGAGCAGATACGCACCACTGGTGATCGTGTGACCGATGTGCCGCTCTCGCAAATAGGTGGTGATGGCGTTTTTGTCACCGAGATCGAGCGTGCATTACACGAGCGACGCATCGACCTCGCAGTGCATAGCCTGAAAGACCTACCGACAGCCCAACCAGACGATCTGCGCCTGATAATTGTGGGGCCGCGTGAAGATGTTCGTGATGCGTTTGTGACCCGAAGCCAGCACAATATACTTGCTATACCTGAGCCTATGCGTATAGGTACTAGTAGTTTACGGCGTACCGCGCAGCTACGTGTGCTCTATCCACAGGCCGAGATACTATCTATTCGTGGCAATGTCGATACTCGCATGCGTAAGTTGGATGCCAATGAATACGATGCTATCGTTCTGGCGGCAGCAGGTCTCCATCGGCTGCATATGCAAGATCGCCTGGCAGATCGGATAACTTACTTCCCCACCGAGACGATGATGCCCGCACCAGGGCAAGGCGCATTGGCCCTGGAAATTCGCGACGAAATAGCCATGCACGAGTTACTTGCACTTCTTAATGACCCTGTGACACAGGCTACTACCACCGCCGAGCGCATGTTCATGCGTAGGCTGGGCGCGGGCTGCTACCTTCCCGTCGCGTCCTATGGCGAGATGAGCGGCGATACCTTGACGTTAGCAGGATTGGTCATTAGCCTGGATGGGCAACGCGAGATACGTGTCCATGGGAGCATACCATGGTCAGCGACCTCTACCATAGAACAGGCTGAACAGCTAGGTATAACCCTGGCCGAGCAAGCTCTTGCCCAGGGTGCCGACGAAATCATCGGCGCAATCGACGCGACCAGAACCCAGGAGCGTCAACATGTCTGAACAGCACACCGCAACGAGTCCGCTCGTGGGCAAACGCATCCTGGTAACGCGCACTCGCGAACAAGCCAGTGTATTAAGCGAACGTCTAGCAACTCTTGGAGCCATCCCTATCGAGTTCCCAACCATTCGCATTGTCCCACCATCAGACTGGTCAGCCCTCGATAATGCCTTAGAAAGGCTATTTCTTACTGAGGACTACTCCTGGCTAGTCTTTACCAGTGCCAACGGTGTTAACATCTGTTGTGAACGCCTTCTGACACTGGGCTATGATCTAACGACCTTGCGCACTATACGCATTGCCACCATTGGCCCAGCCACCGCTGCTGCCCTGACACATTATGGCCTCCATGCCGACCTCATACCCGACGAGTATCGAGCGGAAGGTGTTTCAGCAGCACTGATTGAAGATTTCCGGCGTCGGGGAGTACCAATCGAAGGCCAACATATCCTTTTGCCGCGTGCAGCCGAAGCTCGCCAAATATTGGTGACGCAATTACAGCAAGCAGGAGCAGTCGTAGACGAGGTAACAGCCTACTACACCCATTCCGTTGCCAGCGATGATGAACAGGGACAAGACATCTTGCACCTTTTGCGAACTGGCAAACTTGACATAATAACATTCGCCAGTTCTTCTACCGTTCGTAACTTTATGCAATGGCTGCTGAGCTGTGAGGAAAGAGGCGTTGTGCATGCAACGCATCTTGTGACACAGAACCCCCAGCTTCACATTGCCTGTATTGGCCCCATTACTTCGCAGACCGCTCGTGAACTGGGCCTCACTGTTACCATTGAGGCGACAGAATTTACTATCGCTGGTCTTGTCGAGGCAATCATTCATGCAATCGAGGAATAATATTCTATGGCAGAACAGACTATAGCAACCCAGCCTGAACAGGCAACAGCACCGGCGAAGCCCAAGCAGCCGCGTCAGTTGGTACGTTTCACGTTCTATAAACTTGATCCTCAGTGGCAATTGTTGCCCACCGCGACACGAGAGCAGGGGAAGCAAGCATTGGTACGCATCTTCGATGAGCATGCCGAACATGCGCTTGTACGCAGCTTTAGCTTGTTTGGGTTGCGTTCGGATTGCGACTTCATGCTCTGGCAAGCAACCTACGCTATTGAAGATTTGCAAGGGATCAGTAGCCGTATACGCCGCAGCCCAATGGGTCCATACTTGCGAGAGACAAACGCTTTTCTTTCAATGACCAAGCGTTCCGTCTACGTGGGCAAAAATGCTCGTGGCGCACACGACCCGCGTCTGGTGATTACGCCCGATGATAAGAAATTTCTCTTTGTCTATCCCTTTGTGAAAACTCGCGCCTGGTACGCCTTGCCATTAGAGGATCGCAAGCGTATGATGAATGAGCATATTCGCGTTGGCCTGACGTATCCATCGGTCTCACTCAACACCACCTACTCTTTTGGCCTAGACGATCAGGAGTTTGTCGTGGCTTTTGAGACCGATAACATCAATGATTTTCTCGATCTCGTGCAGGAACTTCGTGAGACTGAGGCCAGTTCGTATACGCTGCGTGACACTCCCATGTTCACCTGTGTGGCGCAACCACTGCACGAGATATTGGAAGCAATTGGAGCATAAGTCTGTGAGTGATTCGACGCAGGTGGGCGGCAATCTTCGGTTGGCTCGTTCGCATGAACTTTTCCAGGAAGCACAGGAGCTATTGCCCGGTGGGGTCAATAGCCCTGTGCGGGCCTTTCGTGGCGTTGGTGGCACCCCCGTTTTCATTGATGCTGCCAATGGCCCCTATCTTTATGATGTTGACGGCAATCGCTATCTCGATTATGTGCAGTCCTGGGGGCCAATGATCTTGGGCCATGCTTATCCCAGCGTGGTAGAGGCCGTCGTGCAAGCCAGCAAGACTGGCTTTAGCTTTGGTGCTCCGACGAAGGCCGAAAATGAGCTTGCCAAACTGGTTATCGACAGCGTGCCATCCATCGAAATGGTGCGTTTCGTCAATTCAGGCACTGAGGCTACCATGAGTGCCTTGCGCCTGGCTCGTGCCTACACCGGTCGCAGCAAGATCATCAAATTTAGCGGCTGTTACCATGGTCATGCCGATATGCTGCTGGTGCAGGTTGGTTCCGGCGTCGCGACGATGGGCCTACCTGATAGCCCAGGTGTGCCAGCGGAGACAACCAGTAATACGTTGATTGCACCCTATAATGACAGTGCCGCCGTTGAAGAAATCTTCCGCGCCTATCCCCAGCAGATTGCTGCTATTATCGTTGAACCTGTCGCGGCCAATATGGGCCTCGTGCTGCCGCTCCCAGGTTTCCTGGAAAAATTGCGCAGCCTGACACAGCACTACGGCGCACTGCTCATTTTTGACGAGGTCATGACCGGTTTCCGCGTCGCCCTGGGTGGCATGCAGGAGCGGGTTGGCATTACCCCTGATCTGACCTGTTTAGGCAAAATCATCGGTGGCGGCTTGCCTGTCGGTGCCTACGGTGGGCGTCGCGCTATCATGGAACATGTCGCCCCGGTGGGTACCATGTACCAAGCTGGCACGCTCTCCGGCAACCCCCTTGCTATGGCCGCCGGTATCGCCACGCTGACCGAGATGCGCAAACCCGGCCAATACGAAAAGCTTGAGCAGAAGAGTCAATTGCTGGGCGAAGGCATTGAGCAGGTAGTGCGCGAACTCGGCGTAGGATTGCAATTCGTGCGTATCGGAGCCATGTTCTGTCTCTATTTCACGCCCGAAACGGTCATCGACTATGCTACTGCTAAAACATCGGATACCACTCGCTATGCGCGTTACTTCTGGCACATGTTGTCGCACGGCATCTATCTGCCGCCATCGCAGTATGAAGCCTGTTTCATTTCGTTGGCCCTGGACGATGCCATGCTGAAAGAGACGATTCAACATATTGAACTGGCTCTCCGTGAGGATATGTTATGAGCAACTTCCCAACAGTACGCCTCCGTCGCACCCGTCAAAATGATAAATTGCGCGGCCTCGTGCGCGAGACGCGCCTGTCTGTAGACCAGCTTATCTACCCTCTCTTTATCGCTGAGGGTATCAACGAACCGCACGAAATCTCCTCGATGCCCGGCATTATGCAGTGGCCCCTTGAGCATCTGGGTCGTGAAGCAGAGCGCATTGCCAACCTGGGCATTCCTGCGGTCTTGCTCTTTGGCATTCCCACGGAAAAGGACGACGTGGGGTCAGAGGCCTACAATGATCAGGGTATCATCCAGCAAGCCATACGCCGCTTCAAGGCCGCAGTCCCCGAACTGCTGGTCATCACCGACGTCTGTCTCTGCGAGTACACCAGCCATGGACACTGTGGTGCCATCCATAACGGCAATGTGCAAAACGACGAGTCCTTGAAACTCCTCTCGCAAATGGCTCTTACCCATATTGAAGCTGGTGCGGACATCGTAGCCCCCTCAGACATGATGGATGGCCGCGTAGGAGCAATTCGCCGTACCCTGGACGAACACAACTTTAACCAGGCCCCGATTATGGCCTATTCCGCCAAATTCGCCTCCGGTTTCTACGGCCCTTTCCGTGAGGCCGCCGGATCAACACCCCAATTTGGCGATCGTCGTGCTTACCAGATGGACCCAGCCAATGTTCGCGAAGCTCTGCGTGAAGTAGACCTTGATATCGCCGAAGGTGCCGATATCGTCATGGTCAAGCCCGCCATGGCCTATATGGATGTCATTCGTCAGGTGCGCGACCATTGCGACCTGCCCATCGCTGCCTACAATGTCAGTGGCGAATACTCCATGATCAAAGCCGCCGCCCACAACGGCTGGATCGACGAACACCGCGTCGCCATGGAGATATTGATCGGCATCCGCCGCGCCGGTGCCGACATGATTATTACCTATTTCGCCCCCGATGTCGTACAGTGGTTGCATGAGTAATTTGCCTATTAAGCGGCTTCTGAGGTTAATGTGAGGGAACAAGTTTGTTCATTACCGAACAGCTTATTCTCTCAATTTTCGTGTTCGGCACTCAATGGCATCCTTCCTCCGCTTGCGCTTTATAGACCTTGAATTACATAATAGAGCCGTATCTTATAACCAGAGAGGTCACATGTGATAGATATTGTTGCCATTGTACGTATTCTCGTGCTGCTCTTACTCATCGCGCTCATCGTTATCCTGGTGACGAGAAGATTGGCTGTCCCTTATACGCTTGGATTGGTGATTGTTGGCCTGGCCTTCAGTCTTTTGGGATTGCTGCCCGCAGTTCGTCTAACACCGCAATTAGTGTTATTCGTGTTTCTGCCCGCTTTACTCTTTGAAGGTTCCTGGACGATTGAAGTGCAACAATTACGCAAAAACTGGGTACCCATTTTCTTGCTAGCTGTCCCAGGATTACTCTTGTCGCTCTTACTCATCGCAGCTGCGGTGCATTTTCTCGCCGCTTTGCCTTGGAGCTATGCGCTGTTACTCGGAGCAATTCTTTCACCGACCGATCCCATCGCAGTGCTTGGGTTATTCAGACAGTTAAAAGTCAATCCTCGTCTTGCGACTATCATCGAAGGGGAAAGCCTCTTCAATGATGGTATTGCAGGCGCATTATACCAAACCTTCCTCGCACTTCTTCTGCTCTCACTGCAAGGTAATCCGACTACGGGAATAGCCGCCTGGGTCAGCGGGTTTTCCACTTTTGCGTTAGAAGCGGGTGGTGGCATCGTTCTTGGTCTCATCTGTGGTTTTCTGTTAAGTCGCTTCGTGGGCTTTATCGATGACCCGTTGATAGAAACCACGATCACGCTTATCGCTGCGTATGGTGTGTATCTTCTGGCTGATACGCTCCATCTGTCAGGAATAATCGCCTTGATAGTTGCTACCCTTATCTTTGGCAGTTATGGGCGTCGCATTGGCATGTCTGAGCAGACGAGGGTTGCGGTCGATAATTTTTGGAGTATCATCGCTTTTATCGCAAATTCCCTGCTCTTTCTCCTGGTTGGTGCTGAACTCAATCCATTGCGCTTCTTCACCACGGCTACAGCTTTCCCATTGCTGCTCACGGCAGGAGTAGTGATCATTGCCGTCCTGGTAGCACGACTAGCAATGGTACTTATGCTACGTTTCTTTACGCATCTTTTAAGAGGTGCCCTCCTCTTCTCCTGGCGTTTTGTCATTTTTTGGAGTGGATTGCGTGGTGCGCTCTCACTCGCTTTAGTCTTAGCATTGCCCGTTCAGCTACCGATGAGAGACGAACTGATCTTCTCAACCTATGTCGTCGTCCTGTTTACACTTCTGGTACAGGGCTTGAGTTTACGCTTCATTTTAAGGCGGTTATCGTTCGTAGATTGAATCTTTAAGATGGCAACCAGGGCGACCGCAAGGGATCGCCCCTACTATACATGCCCCACGGGTATAACATGCATCGTGGTATAGTAGGGGCGATCCCTTGCGGT
>JBPCJY010000148.1:0-3104 GCA_051004815.1 Ktedonobacteraceae bacterium | reverse complement strand
GCCCCCCCCCCCCCCCCCCCCCCCCCCCCCCCCCCCCCCCCCCCCAAAACTCAAACACACACTTATTTTTTTAAGCTTTGTACTCGCAAGATAAGAAACTGCATAGATTAGCTGAGCGGAATTTAGTTTCTGCTTAGAGTCGCTTAAGGGAGAGCTTATAAGGCGGAAAAATCCTTGTATTTTGCATGAGAAAAGGCTACGCTACTATCCAGAGATAAGAAAAGGAGCACATGACAATGCAAATACAAGAAACAACAACAACACTACATCCTATAGATATGACGGATGGCATTCTGGCACAGCAGACTTTGGCAGGAGACCAGTACGCATTTGAGAGTTTAGTACAGCGTTATAGCACCCCTCTGTTTAACTTCATCTATCGCTTTCTGGGCGATTATGATCAGGCTTGTGATATCCTCCAGCATGTATTTATCCAATTGCACACCTCCTTATCCACCTTGCGCACAGACAAACCCCTCAAAGCATGGTTGTTCCAGGTAGCACGTAATCGTTGCCTTGATGAGCTGCGTCGCAAACGGGCTATCCACTTCTCTGAACTAGAAGCCGTGAATGATGATGAAGAGCTTTCCGCTCTGGCGGCTATACCTGATACCAGTCCGCTACCGGAAGAATTGGCCGAGCGCAGTGATCTTCAGCAGCAATTGCAGGCCGCGATCCAATTATTGCCGATCAAGTTTCGTGCAGTGGTTTTGCTGCGGTACGCCAGCCAACTCAGTTTTGCTGAAATTGGGCATGCATTGAATATGCCTGAAGCCACAGCAAAAACATATTTTCAGCGTGCCAAGCCGCTCCTTCGCTCTATCCTGACAAATTCAGCGACTGTCCTCGCGAATTAAAGAATTACTACCCAGAATGTGAAACTACCCTCTTTTCCTATTCGTGCTAAAAGCAAGAAAAGCTAAAAAATTCATGAGAAAGCTTAGAAGGATAAGAGAAGAGGGTATAACGTATGCGGTATGAAACACACATGACTATCTTACATGAAGATATGCTTGAAGACGATATTGATATTCTTTTTCATCAATTGCAGCCGATAGAGCCTCCACCATCTTTTGTCTCACATATTCTCAGCCAAACTGCTGCCCACCCCACGTATCAATCGTTTTTTATTCAGCCTCTGATGTGGCACGAATTAGATACCTGGGTTGGGCAACAGAAGAAACGTAGCCTGTGCTAGTCGGCTCAAATGTGCGCGAAGAGATCGTTTTCGCCAGCTATATCGGGACCGACGCGTGAGGCGGCAAGTTGATAGCATTCACGACCGCGCCATTTGCGCAGAACTTCTGGTGGCAGTTTCGCCATAAGGTTATTGGGATCCATCTGTGTGCGGTGCATTGCCCACGAGCGGTCTTTCGTCGTCTGCCACTGTTCCACATTGAACCAGATGCTGACTAACTCATCCGGTAGACCCAGTTTTTCAGGATCAAGTCCACTAAATGACCCCTCATACTGTTGTGATTGCATCCACTCGCCCATGGCCTGCAAGGCACTACGCGGAAAGCCCGTATAGTACAATTTGGCAACCGAGTGTGCTGGCCCTAATTCTGGATACTGCACGGCATCGGCGGCGGCATGAAAAGCACTTGTTGTATGACGATAGATAGCAATATGGTCGGGATGTCCATACCCGCCGGTTTCATCAAAGGTGACAAGAACTTGAGGCCGGAACTCGCGGATGATGCCTACCAGCTTGCCGACAGCGTCGGCAGCGCGAACTTGTGCAAAAGCACGAGGGTTTGCGTTCTCAGGCGTTCCCGCCATACCGGAGTCGCGGTAGTCCAGAAACCAGAGATTATGAACGCCTAACACCTCAGCGGCGGCTCGCATTTCGCCCTCGCGTACCCGCCCCAGATTTTCCGGTGTTGCCAGGGCAGGGTTGGCAATCTCACCCTCTTCACCGCGTGTGGCACAGACGAGGCCTGTTTCTACACCCAATGTGCTATACTGAAACAATGCACCGCTCATCGTTCCTTCGTCGTCAGGATGAGCGAAAACACCAAGTAATCTCTTCGTTGACATTATTTACAATCTTTCTTGTTGTGACTTGTTCGTACAAACAATCTCAGCCCAATGTAACATTTACCGCGAAATCTTGTCAATGCGCACCAGGTCATTCGCTTATCCCTAGAGAATAGAACGAGTATTTAGGACATTGCTCTATGTTTCATGCAAAAAATATGTTACACTATCTTTGTACGAGTGGCTACGATGCCGCTCAACGAACCTGGTAGCTCATGTGTAGGGACAAGGGGACGTGGAGGTGAGGGCCTTGTGCCCAATACAATTCACTTAAGCCACACCTTGCCGCCCCAGGGTACCCTGGGTGGGGTCGAAGACGGGACTGTTGGCCTTAAGTGAGATGTATTGGGCCTGGTGCCTGTCCGGGGTGGGGCGACGTCTCTACCCATCATATGAAGATTGGCAGACTACTATCATAATAAATGGGTAATTTCGTCAGGAACCCATCCCGTAGAACGGGATAGGCTTGCATAAGCAAGTCTGAACCTGACCCGACTTAGCTCGGCAACGAGCTCCGTTAGGAGCGAATGTTAGGTACGTTGGGGTGCGAGGCCAGCCCCAACCTCTACGGTCCAGCATTAAACAGCTGTAACGGGTGAAGGCCGTGTGCTGTACGTGAAACCGCTCCATAACATTGTCAAGGCCACCATTACCCTAGCAATAGGAGGCTCATATGAGCAAAGTGTGTGTGCTTGATACACACAAACACCCATTAAACCCTGTGCATCCTGGCAGAGCGCGTCTCCTGCTCTCATCTGGCAAAGCAGCCGTGTTCAAAAGGTACCCATTTACGATCATCCTAAAAACCGTGGTCGAGCATCCAGTGCTTGAGCCGTTGCGGCTCAAGCTGGATCCTGGGAGCAAGACGACCGGGCTGGTGCTGGTTAATGATGCAACAGGGGAAGTCGTGTTCGCGGCGGAACTACAGCATCGTGGTGAGCAGATCAAAAAAGCACTGGATGGGCGTCGAGCGGTCCGCAAGAGCCGAAGATCCCGCACAACCAGATACCGCAAACCACGATATGCTCATCGGCGCACGAAGAAGCAAGGCTGGCTCCCTCCAT
>JBPCJY010000147.1:0-30837 GCA_051004815.1 Ktedonobacteraceae bacterium | reverse complement strand
GTCATGCTGAGTGCAGCGAAGAATCTCTCGTGGCACGGAGAGGGTTTTTTTGCAACACGCTTGCCCTGTCATGCTGAGTGCAGCAAAGAATCTCTCGTGGCACGGAGAGGGTTTTTTGCAACACGCTTGCCCTGTCATGCTGAGCGCAGCGAAGAATCTCCGCTCCACGAGAGATTCTTCGCTGCGCTCAGAATGACAAGGGCGGGAACTGGGCGGTGCAAAAAAACCTCTCCGTGCAAGCTCTTGCGGGTACCCTGGGCGGTGGGGAGCGTGGCTTGACAGAATAGCCCATATATATATAACAAAGGGGGAACAATTATTGGACGAGCCGAAACAGGGTCTGGTGAAAAAACAGACATGGACGGAAGATGAACTGGTACAAGCAAAAGAGGTACTCGTGCTCTGTAACGCGTATGAAGGTCTCTATACAAAGCTGGACATCGTGATGCTGCGTTCACGCCCAGGCAATGAAACAAATGATTTTCTCTACTATGAGCATGGACAACTCGTCGGCCTTTTATCATTGAATAGTTTTGGGGATGAAGATAGAGAGTTGACAGGGGTCGTCCACCCGGAATACCGACGGCAGGGAATTTTTTTCTTGCTCATGGCTGCCGCACGGGAAGAGGCCAAACAACGCGGCATTCAGCGTTTGATCCTGATCTGCGAACGTTTCTCCCGTTCAGGGCAAGGCTTTGTCGAGGTTCTCGGCGCGAAGTACGATTTCTCCGAAAATAAAATGATTTTGGAGACCCTTCAGGAACATGGCCCATATGCTGAACCGGTGACACTGCGCAAGGCAGGCGTCAGCGATATAGATACCATTGCTGCTATCGTTTCCCTCTGCTTTGGACAGTCAGAGGAAGGCGCACGGAAGTTTATCGCCGGGACTATGCCGAGGCCGCAAACCGGGTATTATATCGGTGAATGGCAGGGAACAGCAATTGGCTGCCTGAGCCTTTCTTACGGCGATAGTGAAATCGGCATCTATGGTGTTGGCGTGCTACCGCAATTCCGGCGACGCCGCTTCGGACGACAGATGATGGAGCAGATCATTCATAAGCTACAGGCCGTGAGCCAGCAACCAATTGCCCTTGAGGTAGAAGCAGGCAATGAGTATAACATTGGACTTTATCGCTCCTGTGGCTTCAAAGAAGTCACTACCTTTGGCTATTATAACTTTGACATTAAATAATGAGGAATATGTTGTTATGAAGTGGTTAGAGCTAACGGTGCGCACACACCCGGAAGCGGTAGAGTCGGTCAGTGAGCTATTGAGCCGCTATACCCCCGGCGGCGTAGCCATCGAGGAACCCATCGAACTGGTGGACGAGGGGCAGGAGTACCGCGTAGTAACGGGCCAACCTGTACTGGTTCATGCCTACCTGCCCGTAGACGGCACAGAGGAAGAGGCGCGTCAACGTGTAGCGGAAGGGCTATGGCATTTTGCCAGCCTGGGTCAGCATTTTGTGGGTGAGTTGCAAACACAGGTGGTAAATGAAGAGGATTGGGCCAATGCCTGGAAAGATTACTTCCATGTGACTCACATCGGGCAGCGACTCGTCATTCGTCCATCGTGGCGCGAGTATGCGCCCAAAGGTGAGGAGGTGGTACTGGAACTGGACCCAGGTATGGCCTTTGGCACAGGGTTGCATCCGACAACTCGCCTATGTCTGGAGCAGGTTGAGCAGCGCACTCAGCCCGGTATGCGGATCGTCGATGTCGGTACCGGTTCTGGTATTTTGGCCCTGGCGGCAGCAAAATTAGGAGCCGACAGCGTCTACTGCATTGATAACAGCTCTGTAGCAGTTGAAAGTGCCACGGCCAACGCCGCGCTGAACGGCTTGAGCGACAAGATTACCGTGGTGCTGGGCATCCTGGACGAGGCCGAAGCGGCCCGTATGGCCGGGCAATTTGACATCGTGCTGGTGAATATCCTGGCCCATATTATTGGCGGCATGGCCCCTCAACTGGCCCAAATTGTGGCACCCGGTGGCTTGGTAATCGCCAGTGGCATCATCGAAGCCCGCCGCCCCGACGCCGAACAACCGCTACTAGCGGCTGGCCTGACATTGATCGACCAGGCAGCAATCGACGATTGGCTCGTCCTCATATTCCGCCGGGACACAATGCATCACCTGTAGGGGCCGCTTTAGCGTGCCCACCGCCGATTCATCGGCCCGTCCCGGTGGTGGAATGTCGCTTGCTTCGTTATCGCACCCAGAATGAGTAGCAAAATGCATCGTTTTTTTATAGAACCAAAATTACTCGTTGACATAAATATGGAGATATCCTCAACCATCCTCTTGCCGGAAAAACTGGCTCATCAGGTGCGTGATGTGCTGCACCTGAGTGTGGGCGAGCAATTGCTATTGCTCGATAACAGCGGCGATGAGGTACTGGCTGTCGTCGCGAAAAGTAGCCGCGCTGGAGTAGAGGTGCAGGTGGTAGAGCGACGAGCAGGCCAGAGCGAATCGCCAGTGCGCATCGTGCTGTGTCAGGGCTTGCTCAAGTCCGCCCGTTTCGAGTGGATACTGGAAAAGGGGACGGAGTTAGGCGTAAGCACCTTCGCCCCCATCCTGTGTCGCCGTTCCATGGCGGGCCTGGAAGAGGCTGGCCCAGCCAAGTTACAACGCTGGCAGCGCATCCTCCAAGAGGCCGCGGAGCAGTGTGGTCGTTCCCGCGTACCGGAACTACTACCGATTCGTCCACTCATGCATGCACTCAATACTATCCCCGACGGCGCATTGGCTCTGATGCCCTGGGAGGAAGAGCACGACCAAACATTGCGTGCTGCCCTACTACCTTATCTCAAAAAGGAAATCTCTGCTGCTCACAATGATCCACGCACAGTAGTTCTATTTATCGGCCCCGAAGGAGGGTTAATGGCCGAAGAAGTGGCTTTAGCCCAGCGAAACGGGGTACAGCTCGTTTCGCTAGGAACGCGCATTCTCCGTGCTGAGACGGCGGCTCTGGCGGCGGTCGCCAATGTCATGTTCGCTTTGGAGGGTTGATGAGGGCACCATTCCCATATTTGACCGCAAGGTCGCTTCATGTTATGATAACGCAACGTAATAAAGATAATGAAGCTAGTGAAGAGTACATGGGCTGATATTTATGGATGATGTTGTCCCCAACACGCTACAACGTCTGCGAGCCGCCGATATTATCCGCGTGGCAGGGCTAGCGGTAGCGTCGTTAGGACAAGAATATAGCCGCATAGAGGCAGTTCATGCAACGATGCGTCGCGGTACACAACTCCTTGGCATCGTTGATACCACGAACGTGACCCATGAAGAAGCCGCAACAGCGACAGATGCTGTAGAGGCGGCAAAACAAGAAGCAACCGGGCAGCATCGCTGTGTCGTAGATGTCGAATTGCAAAGTTCCAATGCCTGGATCACGAACTGCACCTGTAGTCCCAATTCCCATCAACTCTGTCGCCATGCCGCCGCTCTCCTCTATCAATGGTTAGCGCAACCACAATCCTTTACTTCTACCGACCCGCTTCCTTCCCGCACGCCATCAGGCAAGCATGAGCGAGACGTGCCATCACATACTGGAGCAAAGATACTATTAAAACCAACCAGACAGATGAGCAGTCAGGTAGGGCATGTCGTGACTGTACGTGGCCCAACACCTGTCGCGAGCCTGACAGAAATATTGGCCCAGATCGGGCTGAGTGAGCTACGCAGCATTGCTCGCGAACACGAATTGGTGACAACTGGGGTGAGCAAACAGCAACTAATGGAGTCAATCACCGGCATCCTCAAGCGTCCAGAGACTGTACGTAAAGCCGCCGCCGCCCTGGAAAAACCGCAGCGTCAATTGTTAGCTACAATGGCACTGGCCGGCGGTGCGCTAACCGACGAAGACTTGCGCGGCATCTACGAACGCTTCGCCTTTGGTCAGGCCGATAAGCTACAAGCTATCCTTCTTTCCTTACAGGCAAAAGGCCTCCTTTTTCATACCAGTCTCAACAGCGCACCACAGCAGCGTATCGGGTTGAGCGGCTCAGTCTACGATGTTGGTTGGTATATACCGGCTGAAGTGCAAGCAGCCTTGCGCGTGCCTGTACCGATCACATCTTTCACGCGTCAGGGTGAAGATGAGGCCAGCACACCTATCATACAGGAGGTGAAGCCGTATAGCCTGCTGACCGACCTGCTGCTACTGGCACGCGTACTGAATGGCTATCGCCTTGAACACGAAGATGAGAGGGATGAGCGCGTGAGCACACAACGTGCTACGCCTTCCTTTTCACCCGCTCGTCTCACCAACTCGTTTATCAACGATGGGACAGGCGGTATTGTGCCGCCAGCTGCTTTGCCTTCCACCACATTACTGGCAACGGCGCAAGCTGCTATTCCGCGTTCGCCCCTCTTTTTGCGCTATGCTGTGCGGCTGTTGCGCCTGGCGGATATTCTTCATAAAGATGATGCGGGAACGCCCAACCTGCGCTTACTATCCAATGCCACCCGCTTGCTAATCGGCCCTACTCATGCTGAGGTGGCGCGTGACCTGTTTGAGCTATGGTTGACGCAGCCCAGTTATGAAGAATTGTATGATTTGCAGGAAGAAGGATTGCGTTTGCGCTGCCGTACCACACCGCTTAACCATTCAATTCTGCGCCCAGGCGAACTGGAGGCTGAGAACTGCGAAGCGCGGCAATGGTTAGTGGCTCTGATCGCCCAGGTCCCACAAGATCAATGGGTCAGTTTTCCTGCCTTCGCCCGTTTTATCTATCGGCTGAACCCGACGTTTTTGCAGAAGCGGCAGCGTTTATTTCCTTCGCCGCACTGGTGGTTGGAGCAGGAGGATGGTCAGCCGCCTACGCCCTTACAGCCAAAGCAGATGAATGATTGGATGCGAGCGGAGGGACATTACCTGGCACGGCTGATTCGTGGGCCACTGCACTGGTGGGGTATCACTGACCTGGCTTTAGCCCTGGATGGGCATTTACTGGCATTCCGCTTGACACCCATGGCTGGCCTCCTATTGAATGGCCTGGAGTGGGAGGATGAGCAGGACGTAGAGACGCAGTTCGCTGCATCCACTCCTTCGTCGGCGTTGGAGGTATCAGAGACGGGTGAGTTGCTACTCAGTTGTAGTTTTGCCGCGTGGCCTTTGATTGCATTGGTCGAGGATTTCACCGAGGTCGCTGGCGTTCGCAATGAACGGCTGTGCTATCGGCTCAGCCCTACATTTCTGGCGGAGGCCTTGAGCCGTGGACAGCAGCCTACACTATTGTTGCAAACACTCCATGCAATGGCTGCTGAAGCACCACCGGATAGCCCACTATGGCGGCTCATCACGCGGCTTACCAATTGGACCTCCAGTTATGGGCGCGTTCGTCTCTATAGCGGCGTATCATTGCTGGAAGTAGCGGATACCATGGTGCTACGTGAACTCGCAGCCACCACCACCATGGAAGAACATATTGTGCAAACAATTACGCCGACATTGATGATATTGAAAAGACAGGGTATGGCGCATATGATCGAGGACCTCAAACGCCGTGGTCAAACTCCCCTGCTACACGAAGAGGGACAGCATGGAACAGAGTGACCTCGATCTGCTACAAACTGTACCGACCTACCATTTACAGTTTCTTGCTAAAAATCGGCGTTTGCCGCTCGTCGCGAAGGGGCACAGTGCGGACACATCCTCTGGTTCTGCTCTATCTCCTGCATCCCTGGCATCCCCTGTGTCTCCTGTGTCTCCTGCGTCTCCTGCGTCCCTCGCGACTCCTTCCGCCATTGAGGTTGCTCAGCACCTATTTCAGGCCACGACCATTAGCGAGGCCATCCGTGGCCTGAACGATGCGGAGCGATTGATTTTACGCGAACTGGTGGCTTGTGGCGGCAGAGCCAATAGTCGCGACCTCGCCTTGTACCTCTCCCGTAGCAGTACCCTCTATCCTGCGAAAGGAACCGAATCTTCTGCTATCATCGAGCAGGGCAATATGCTCTATCCCACGGCTCATCCTCATGGCATCTTTGAGCAATCCCTCCGACGCCTACTGACGTTGGGCCTGTTATTTTGGGGTAAGCAGACCAATTTTGCTGGTCGCGACTATACAAGCGGGGTCTATGATGGCGTCCTGATTGTACCGCAGGCGGTGAAAGATGTCGTCAACGAATTATTACGTAAAGAGCAGGAGGCGGCACAACCAGCCCCACTGCTAAGCGAAGGTAATATTGGCGAAGGAATGCGCCAGTTTCAGCGCAATCTGTACTTGTATTGGTCGTATGTGGCCTCTTTACGCGAAGGGTTGGCCTTAGTACAAAGTGGCTTACTCGCCCGCGCCGCACTGCGTTCAGTCGTAGAACTGCTGGGGTCTAAAGGGCAGATCGAGCAGGTGCGGACAGAACAAGATGCCCCGCGCTTGCTGTTTATCCGCCTGATGTTAATGAAATTAGGGCTGCTGCAAGAGCGGCAAGGTACGCTCTATGTTGCGTCCGCGCATGACTTTTTTTCACTGCCGCTCTTAGAGCGCGTACGCCGCTGCTACCGCCTCTGGTTAGAGACATCATTTTGGAATGAGCTGGTCTATCTCCCAGAAGTGATTGTGCGGCCTGGCCCCGGCCCGCTCGATCCCGCTCACGAAGAGGTGATGCGAGCGCGACAGGTATTGATGGAGCAGGTGTTGTTGGAGCAGCCAGAGGTATGGCGAGAAGTACCGACGTTTATCGCACGCACGAAACTGTACATACCCTATTTGCTCTTTCCACGTCAGTATGGGCTGCGGGCCGAACGTTACTCGATGGGGAGCAATCCCTACGGCTGGGATTTCCGCTTGCGTCGTGGCTGGTTAACCCATCGCGAGGGCTGGCATATGGTCGAGGGCGGCTTTATTCGCGCCGTCGTCCTCGGCCCACTGCACTGGCTAGGACTGGTCGATGTAAAAAGCGAAGGTATTGGCTCTGCTTTTTGTGTCGCCCCTGGTATAGAGCTTGTCACCAGCGACGAACCACCTGCGGTAGAAGCTATCCCCTGGGGCCGGTTAATCGTCCAACCCAATTTTGAAATGGTGGCTCTGGCTCCCGTTTCCGAAGCTTTGCTCATTCAACTTGACCGCTTCGCCGAACGTATTGGCCTTGAACATATCGCGCAGTACCGTATCACCAAAGCCAGCGTTACCCATGCAATCCAGACGGGCCTGCACGCGGAGGCTATTATGCAGGTGCTGCAAGAGGCCGCCGAAGGTGGAGAGATTCCGCAGAATGTTCACTACTCGCTGGTGGAGTGGGAGCGACAGGCACGCCGTATTGAGATGTGGCAGGGCGCGACGCTGTTAGAAGTTGACGATGCCTCCCTGCTTGATACGCTTTTTGCCGCTGAAGAGACGCGTGCCTTGTTCGTGCGCCGTATATCCCCTGTGCTGGCGGAAGTTGTGCTACAGCACCTACGCGCCATGCAGGAGCTGTTATGGCAACGTGACTACCTGTCCGCCCTTACCTCCGCGCCGCTCCAGGATACTGTGTTAGAAGATGGTCACTTTGTCGTGCGTGAGCCGCAGTGGCGGCTGCGCGAGGATGGCTTGTTGCAGCCCATCTACGCGGTGACAGACCTCTACCTGGCAGCCGAAGTCGCACGCATCAGTACACAGGATGAAGTGACAGGCTGGCGCAAACTCACCCCCACCAGTATCGAGCGTGCGCACGAGCATGGGCTGTCGCTCGATGCCATCATCTCCTTTTTACAACGCTACTGTGAAGGTGGCATCCCACCCTCGTTCTTAATGCGCCTCAAGCTCTGGGGCGATGGCTACGGGAAGCAAGCCTCGATCTCCGTCGAGCACGCGCCCATGCTCTACCTCTCGGAACAAGTCCTGCACGACCTCCAATCCGACGAAGCCTTACAGTCCCTACTCGGCCCTCCGGTAGCGCAACAGGGAAGATTGGTGCGCGTCCCCGCCGCCCACCTCGCCCAGCTGTTGGAGATATTACGCGACCGTGGCTTTGAAGTCGATTGATATCCTTCTCTATCGGACTCAACGCTACAAAAGCTCTTGATTTCGCAATAAAAATCAAACATAATTCATTACATGAAATATCTGCGTACGTCCGATCTGGCCAAATCCGTCGGTGTCCATCTCAATACCGTGCGTCGCTACGCGGACAAGGGCATACTGTCTCCTGTCGAGCACAGCCCGTCCGGCTACCGACGTTTCACGCAGCACCACCTCGATTGCCTGCGTCTGGCTTGCCAGGTCTATGGCAATCAATATCCTGGCAAAGCTATCTATCAATCGGGAATTCGCATCATCCAGGCTACCGTCAGCGGCGACCTGGGAGACGCGCTGGAGCTTGCCTACAGTCACCTGGCACTCGTACAATCAGAGCGTACACAGGCCGTCGCCGCCGCTCTGCTCGAGTGCTGGGCCTTTGGTGCGCCAGCAGACGCCACCATCCAGCCGCTTCAGATTCACGTCGATTTCTTATCCGAACGAGCTAAATTCTACGAGCGGTGTGGGTTTCGAATAGGATTAGGAGGTATTTATGAAGGAAAGTAGTGGGCGTGAGAAAAAGCCTTTTTGCTCTTATCATTAACAGAAGAGCGCATGCTGGATAAACGAAAGGAACAAGGATGACGATATTCATCTCGTGGCTGATACGTTACGGACATATATTAGGAGCAGCCATATGGGTAGGTGGCTACGCGCTCCTGGCATTTTTCATCATACCTCTGCTTGGAAAAGGGCCGAACGAGACACTCATACGACTAGCGATTACAACCGTACGCGTTCTTACCTACGCAGGAACATTCACCATGGGCTTCGGGCTGGTTCTAATCACGAGAACGAACGGCTTTGCGAATCTCTTTGGGAGCGCATGGGGAGGCCTTATTATCACAGGCTTTGTGATCACGATTGTGCTTCTTGGTATCGGCGATGGTGCTTTACGTCCCGCGATTCTGCGGAGCAGTAAAACGGGAAATGCCCCTGCCCGCCGCTGGGCTATCGCAGGGTTTGTCTTGACCGTACTGGCTGTTGGGGTGATGACCGGCGCGACGTTTGTCGGGTAAGAGACAGGTAGAAGGCAGCAGTTGTCTATATTTGACCATGAAATGCCCATTAGAGTTAATGAGATTGAGAATTAATTGCAACCCTCCCTATGCACACCAGGGTTATACAATCAATATGGATACCGTCCCTATACTTCGTATTGAATCTAGCTACCCTTAAGGCCATTGGAGGACAGATGACTGCTCACATCACTATTCGCGGCGCTCGGCTGCATAACCTGAAAAATGTCTCACTTACGATCCCCAAGAACCAGCTCGTCGTGCTGACCGGGCTGTCCGGTTCAGGCAAATCCACCCTGGGGTTCGACATCTTGTATAAAGAAGGTCAGCGCCAATACCTGGAAGCGCTCGGAATGGTTGGCTTTGGGCTGGCGAAACCCCCAGTCGATGCCATCAGCGGGCTTTCCCCATCGATCAGCATAGACCAACATCTCACCAACCACAGCCCGCGGTCAACGGTTGGCACTGCCACGGATATCTATACCTACCTGCGCGTGTTGTTTGCTCGCCTGGGACACCGCCCCTGTCCGGCCTGTGGAAAAGATGTCCCGCCCTCCTTCGACCCTGCTAACGTGGAATGGGAGGGTGAAGCCAGCGTGGACGACGATGCCGCCGCTCCGGAAGAAAGCTTTCCCTGCCCACATTGTGGCACGCCTGTGCCAGAGATCGGCATGGCTAATTTCTCCTTTAATAAACCCGATGGGGCCTGTCCAACCTGCACCGGCTTGGGTGTCGTCCAGCAGGCCAACCTCAAACGCCTGGTCGACGAGCACAAGAGCATCTCAGATGGTGCCGTTTCCGGTTGGGATGTCCATCTCCTTGACTACTACACCTCCACCTTGCAGGCAGCCGCTGCCCATTACGGGTTTGAATTCGATTTCTCGCTGCTGGTCAAAGACTACACCCAGTCGCAACGCGACCTGCTGTTCTTTGGCGTACATAGCCCACTCTTTCCCCGCCACTTCCCAACTATCGAGCCGCCAACCACCGTCCGCCAGGGACGCTTCGAAGGCATCACCACCAATCTCCTGCGCCGCTACGCTGAACACGTCCACGAACATATCAACGAGGCCGATTACCGCGACAAGCTGGAAGAATTCCTGATCACCCAGACCTGTCCCGACTGCGGCGGCACGCGCCTGCGCCCTGAAAGCAGGGCTGTGACCGTCAACGGGGAGACGATCATTGCGCTCTCGCGACTGTCGCTCGGCGAGCTCGGCACCTGGTTGGACGGTCTCCCCGCCGTACTCAGTCCTGATGAAATGCTCATCGCCGAACCTATCCTGGTCTATCTGGGCGAGGGCATCGCGCGGCTGGTCGAAGTCGGTGCTGGATATCTGACCATGGAACGCTCATCGCCGACCCTTTCAGCCGGTGAGGCCCAACGTCTGCGCCTGGCTTCTTTGCTCGGTTCGGGGTTGAGCGGCGTACTTTACGTTTTCGACGAGCCGACTATTGGCCTGCACCATCGCGACACCCACCGCCTGATCGACGTCTTGCGCCGCTTGCGCGATCTCGACAACACCGTCATCGTTATCGAACACGACCTGGAAATGATCTCCGCCGCTGATTACGTGGTCGACTTCGGCCCAGGGGAGGCAAGCACGGCGGGCAGGTAGTCGCTGCCGGTACGCCTGCTGAGGTCGCAGGGCAACGCGAGTCGCTCACCGGAGATTATCTGGCCGGGCGGGTAGCCATTCCTGTTCCGCCGCGTCGCGTGCCAAATGGCAAAGCCATTATCATCCACGGTGCTCGCCAGCACAACCTCCAGAACGTCACAGTGCGCCTACCGCTGGGCCTGCTGGTGGCTGTGACGGGTGTATCCGGCTCCAGAAAATCTACGCGGGTATTCGACATCCTCGATCGCGCCATCCGCCAGCGTCTCTATGGTGCTAGCGACGCCCCCGGTGAACACGACGCTATCGAAGGCTTAGAATATCTCGATAAGATCATCACCATCGACCAGGAGCACATCGGGCGCATCCCGCGCTCGAACGCCGCGACCTATTCTGATACGTTTACCCCGATCCGCGAAGCCTTTGCCGCTACCCCTGAAGCGCGCCGCCGTGGGTTATCCGCCCGGCACTTCTCGTTCAACGTGTCGGGTGGACGTTGCGAGCGTTGCGAAGGCACGGGAGCCCTGACCGTCAAAATGCATTTCTTGCCTGACGTGGAAGTGCGCTGCCCGACCTGCCACGGACGCCGCTTCACGCACGAGACGCTCACGGTACGTTACCGTGACCATGACATTTCCCAGGTGCTTGATTTGACCATCGAAGAAGCCCTGGCACTGTTCAAGGATGTTCCTGCCGCCCTCTCCCGCCTCCAGGTGCTCTCCGATGTCGGTCTGGGCTATCTCCAACTAAGGCAACCCGCCACCACGCTTTCAGGCGGCGAAGCCCAGCGCGTAAAGCTGGCGAAGGAACTGGGCCGCCGCATCAGCGGTCGCACGCTGTACTTACTCGACGAACCGACCACCGGCCTGCACCTGGCCGATACGGCCCGTTTGCTAGGCGTGCTGCAACGACTCGTGGATGCAGGCAACACCGTGCTGGTCGTAGAACATAACCTGGAATTGGTAAAGGCAGCCGATTGGGTCATCGACTTTGGACCGGAAGGCGGTGCAGCGGGCGGCAAACTGATCGCTCAGGGAACGCCCGAACAGATCGCCGAGGTGCGCGAGTCGTATACGGGACAAGGGTTGAGAGAGATATTGTAGATTTGGGAAAGGCCAGGGGACTGGAAATCGGGTACATTTGAGATGCCATTCCAACTTGTGGTCTTTCCTGCACTTTCCGTAGAGTTACTCATCGTTGACGTGGGAAGGGGAAAACTTATCCTCCACTCTTCCTTGCCGATGCTTTCATCCTCTCTTTATCTCTTACCCTTTGACCTATCGATCTGGACTTGAAACCAGTTGAGCACCTTATCCCACTCGTTTTCGTGGATATCCTGATATCGTGGGGTAGCGAACGCTGTCTTAAGGTCATCATAGATTGTGCCATAGGGCTTGTCGGTCGCATCGTGCAAGCGTTTCACGAGGCTTTGTACAGAACGTTGGTGCTCTATCGTGAGTGTTTCGGCTCCAAGTCGTTCCAATATTTCAGGAATAAGGCCAGTGATTGCCTCAAGTCCCTCTAATCGCGCTTCCACGCTTCCGCGCCAGTACTCTATATCGCGCTGCTACTCCAGAACAGTGAGCATTTGTTGATGGTAGTAAATCCATTCCTCAATCGATGCATTCGGAGCGGGCCTCGGTGGTTGTGTGACTGGCTCAGCAGGAACTAGATCGGCAAAAGGTGTTATTATCTTGGGTGTCGATGCCCAGGCATAGAGTGCGTCAACTGCTTCCCGTTGGTATGCCAAGATTTCAGTGCGTCGTGGATCATCTTTGTCCATGCGCCGTGTATCGATGGTGGCCAGCCAGTAAGGAACCGCGTGCAGTACCAGAGTAGCCATGGTTTGCTATGAGTGCTTGTGAGTCTGAGTCTTGCTCTTGCTCGTCGTTCAAATCTACACCTCTTATTAGGCGGGGTAATCGTACAGTACGATCCCCCCCTCAATGTGCTATACTTTGATTGTCAAGTCGATGCCAGGCGATGGTGCGCTTTATGGTTGGCAGCCGAAGTACGCACCCTCGCCGGGCTAGGCAATAGCCTCTTCTCTCTGCGCTTTTCTCTCCAATCGCCTGTTTACCTGAACATTCACACCGGTAATATTCCTGATGGTTAAGGTCCGCTCGTAAACAGCAGACAGAGCGAGCAGTAGCTTATTCAGAGAAACGCGCCGGGTCGGCTTGCCATCCCTGATGCGAGCAATCGTTACCTCATTCAATCCGCTTCGCTGTCCCAGCTCTACCAGAGTAATCGGCAACTCCTCATACAGCTCCTCGATGGTGAAAGTCTCCTTGTCTTGTAACATAGTTATGCTCCTTTTACTAGTGACTTAATGCCTACCCAATGTTAAGTTTATTACAATCCATTTTTGTTTGTCTATACTTACGCCAAAAGCATGTAAAAGTATTGATGATAGGCATAATATCAGGTCTGATTATACTTTTGAGAAACGCCATCAGCTGTAGATCACAGCTAAGATAGCTGTTAAGGTGAGATAGACTAGGGTGCGATTGATGAGGATGTCGATGTCGTACAGACGGTAACGCAGAGCGGAATAGCGACCCAAGGAATGAATCCTCCCCCCAAAAAACATATTGACAAATCCCAACTGGTATGATATCTTAATCATGCAAACGAAATTGAAAGTTCGCTTTCAATACGCGGGAGTGGCTCAGTGGTAGAGCATCTCCTTGCCAAGGAGAAAGTCGCGGGTTCGATCCCCGTCTCCCGCTCCCCTTCCTGATACTAAGCGGCGACGTCGCCAAGTGGTAAGGCACGGCTCTGCAAAAGCTGCACCAGCGGTTCGAGTCCGCTCGTCGCCTCCCAAAAAACGTGATTACTGCAATCACGTTTTTTCTTTTTTGTGCGCCGTTCACTACATTGGGACACATCCATCATGCGACAGCAACACAGCTATGCCATCGAAGCTATCGTCCTCAAGCGCATCGACTTGGGCGAGGCTGATCGCATCCTGACCATTTTTACGCCCCACAAAGGCAAGTTCCATGCTATTGCCAAAGGGATACGCCGCCCCATCAGCAAAAAATCCGGCCATTTAGAGCTTTTGAGCCATAGCCAGTTACAAGTGGCTCTTGGGCGCAACCTCGATATCATCACCCAGGCCGAGGTTCGCGAAAATTTTCTGCACCTGCGCGATGATCTCTGGCATATGACCTGTGGCCTCTACCTGGCGGAACTGGTAGATCGCTTCATCGAAGAACATACCCCACACACCGAAGTCTACAACCTGATGCTGGAGCTGCTGCGTAGCATCGAGGCCGATGTGCTTGATCTGCAAGAGCGCAAGCAGAAAGGGACACTCGTTCCTGGGCAGGAACATGTGCGTACCTATCTCCTGTTGCGCTACTTTGAAATACACCTGCTATCCAATACCGGCTACGAACCTTCGCTGCGCAATTGTGCTCACTGTGCCAGTGAATTGCGACCGGTAGAGAATGGCTTCTCCCCTTCGCTTGGCGGCGCGTTATGCCCGCAATGTTCGCGCTTTTGGACACGCACGCTCTCCGTGAATGCCCTCAAAGTCTTGCGACTCTTGCAGCGCAGTACCTGGAACGAGGTCCCGCGCCTACGCCTCGCTACGCCGCTATTGACCGAATTGGAGGCGATCATGCATGACCTGCTGCGCTTCCACCTGGAACGCGATCTCAAATCTTGGAGCTTCCTCGAAATGTTGCGCTTACGGAAGTAGGAGCGCACTTTATTGCGCCTTTGAATAGGCCATTTTCCCTCTTCCCTCTTTTCCCAAACTATGATATGGTACAGGTGATATTTTTGTACGTTCGACCTCGCCGTTATATTTCGTCCCCTGATTTGGAGGTAACATGAGTGATGTCGCCCCAACCGCCGCTACAGGCGTAGGTGTTACCAAACGCAAAGCTAGCCGCTATGCATCTTTCGTCTTCTTCGTCATGTTCTTTATCAGCCTGCTCAATTATCTGGATCGCTACCTGTTTATCGGGGCCTCTAACCGCATTGGTAAAGAACTCGGTATTGGGCTTGATGGCGTAGGCTATCTCACCTCGGCCTTCCTTATCATCTACACGCTGGGTACCATTCCATTAGGTATCTGGGCCGACCGCTCAAAGCGCAAGAACGTGGTCGCTGTTTGTGTGGCCGTCTGGAGCCTGGCAACTGCCTTTACCGCCATAGCCAATACGTTCCTCACCCTTTTTCTCTCGCGTATGGTGTTGGGTATCGGCGAGGCGGGTTATTTTCCGGCTGGCACCGCCTTGATGAGCGATTATTTCAGTCGCAAGAAACGTTCACGCATCATGAGCTGGTGGAGCACAGGTCAATACGTTGGCCTCATGATTGGCTTCGTGGTAGGCGGTGTTGTGACAGCTAAAGCCTTGCCGTCAAGCGCGTGGCGTTTATCGTTCCTGATCGTGGGTGTGCCAGGGCTGATTGTGGCCTTTATTGCCTGGCGGTTGCGTGAACCACGGCGTAATCAGGCCGACGAGGAACATCAGGAAGATATAGCGGACCTCAATCCACATTCCTTCGCCAACGAGACGGAGGTTGAGGAGGTGCCACACACTATTCCTCGTAACGTTTTCTCCCAATTCGGTTCGCTGTTGCGTATCAAAACGCTGGTCGTGCTGATCGTCATGCAGATTTTTGCCTTCTTTGTCCTGGGCGTGAATACCGTCTTCTTGCCCATCTTTTTGCAGCAGAAGGATACTTTTGGCCTGGACTCAAGTTTCGCGGGTATCTTCTCTGGTGGCGTGATTGTGCTGGCGGGTATCGCTGGTGTCGTCATTGGCGGCTATATGGCCGACGCGCTCAATCGCCGCTATCCAGGGGCCAGAGTGCTGGTCTGCGGCATTGGTTTCCTGCTCAGTGCGCCATCGTTCGCGCTGGCTATCACCATTCATACCTTCACCACGTTCAGCATCTTTTTCTTCCTGACCGTCCTCTTGCTGAGCATCTATAACGGCCCCAGCACGGCTGCTACGCAAGATGTTGTGCCTTCATACCTGCGTGCCTCATCGGTCGCGATCTCATTGTTGTTCGCGCACATGCTGGGCGATGCCTTTGCCCCTTCGCTGGTGGGCTACCTCGCCACCAGCTTTGACCCAACGCATGGACAACACTTCGCGCAAGGTATAGCCGGCCAGGACCTCACTACTGCACTGCTGATTACCTGCACACCAGCACTGGTGATCGCTGGACTGGTGGGCATCTTTGGAGCACGCTGGATGAAAGGCGATATACTGGTGGCTGAGCAAGCCGATAAAGTAGCTAAAGCATTGGCAAGCTAGCTCGTAATTAGCTGCGTCAGGTAGGTGTATGGACGAGATTTTACAGAAGCTATCGACCCCGGCCATCATTGCCGCCATTGAGGCTAATCTGGCGGAAGAGATGGCCGCTTTCGGTCGCTATTTCCCTGGCGCGAAGCTGCACGAGGACGAGGAGGTGCGCTGGTTTTCCACGGGCCTATCTACTTCTTTTAATGGAGTGCTGCGCACACATATCACGTCGGCTGATATTGACGCCAAGATCGACGAAGTTGTAGGCTATTTCAAGACGCGCCATCTCCCCTTGACCTGGTCTGTTGGCCCTACGGCACTGCCAACGAATCTGGCAACCTACCTGAAGGCGCACGGTTTTACGCACTCGCATGATGGCACGGGCATGGCTGTGGATTTGCGGGCGTTGCACGAAGAGAACGTGACACCAGACAATTTTCGTGTCGAAGTTGTGAGCGACGAGACCTTGCTGGAAACCTATACCGTCACTTCTATGCGTGGTTTTGCCAGTACCGAAGAAGAGATTCGCATCTACCACGAAACCTACAAAAATATCGGTTTTGGCAAGCAGCTGCCGTGGCAACACTTTATTGGCTGGCTCGCTGACGAGCCGGTCGCTGTCTCCTCACTACTGCTACACGCGGGTGTCGCCGGTATCTTTGGCGTAGCTACGATACCGGAGGCACGGCGACAGGGCATTGGAGCGGCGATGACGCTGGCACCTCTGCGCGAGGCCCGTCAACGTGGCTACCGTGTCGGTATCCTCTCCCCGTCTGAGATGGGATCAGGAGTATATAAAAGCCTGGGTTTCCGTACCTACTGCACGTTGAGTTTTTACCGCCTGGCTCAACCCTAATCTACCGCTCACAAAGGAAAAAGAATTATGATCCATTTTTATGAATTGGCAACTTTGGCTGACGCAGAGCGTGCGCGACTGCTCCGCCGCTCTGAGCTTGAAATCGACGAATTGACTGACCGCGTGCGCCCGATTTTACAAGAAGTGCGCCAGCGCGGTGATGAGGCGCTCATTGAGTTTACCGAACGTTTTGATCACGTCAAGCTGACGCCGGATCGACTTCGTGTCACGCCGGAAGAGATTGAGCATGCCCATAAAACGCTCAATCCCAATATGCGCACTGCCATTGAGCAAGCTATTCACAATATCCGCGCCTTTCACGAGCAACAGATGCCGCATGAACAATGGTTTAAGCAGGTGGCACCGGGAGTGATGGCCGGTGAGAAAATAACCCCGATTAGCAGCGTTGGGCTGTATGTTCCGCGCGGCAAAGGGGCCTTTCCCTCAGTCATGTACATGCTAGCCACTCCGGCGAGCATCGCCGGTGTGCCGCGCATCGTGGTATGTACCCCACCGGGGCCGAATGGCTATATCGATGCCGCCTCGCTGGTCGCCGCCGACCTCTGCGGTGTTCATGAGATCTATCGTGTTGGCGGTGCGCAAGCTATCGCGGCCCTGGCCTATGGCACTACCACTATTGCCAGGGTGCATAAAATTACCGGACCGGGCAGTAGCTTTGTCTCGGCGGCAAAACGACTGCTCTATGGCACAGTGGATGTGGGCCTACCTGCCGGGCCAAGCGAATCGATCATCCTGGCCGATGAAGCGGCGAACCCTGAATTGGTGGCGCGTGACATATTGATCGAGGCCGAGCATGGGCCAGACTCGTCCGCCCTGTTGCTGACGGATAGCCGCACCCTCGCCGAGGCCGTGCTAGCTCTCATGCCTGCTAAGATGGCGGAGTTGCCCGCATGGCGGCAAGCTTTCTGTCGCACCGTGTTTGAAGGAGAGGGTACCGGTGGCATCGTACTGACGACGAATATGCAGGAAGCCGTCGCATTTGTGAATGAATATGCGCCGGAACACCTGGAAGTGCTGGTGCGTGAGCCATTTGCCTTGTTGCCCGCTCTGAAAAATGCCGGTGAAATCTTGCTTGGCCCCTACACGCCCTTCTGCACTGGCAACTACTGTGTTGGTACCAACGCCGTGCTACCGACAGGTGGCTTTGCCCATACCTACTCCTGCACCTCCGTTTTCGATTTTCTGAAGCGTACCGGCATTGCCTATCTCACGGCGGATGGCTACGCCTCTCTCAGCGAGACTACACGTCGCCTGGCAGAGTTCGAGGGCTTTCCCGCGCACGCCAACGCTGTGACAGAGCGACCAGTGTAGCCGCGACGATCGTCAAGAGCATCAGGGCGATAGTCCCATCGAATGCTACTTGCAGCGCGGAGATAGCCGTGTGGACAGCCGCAGCCTGATGCAGGTTCGCGGGAGCTAGCAGCGGGAGATCGACTGAGTCGCTCACCTCAACGACCGCGTCGCTATCTTCCAACGCAACGTAGACACGGCGCAGTTGTGGGTCGGCCTCGACTCCATCGGGAGAACGGCCCACTTTCAGGGTACCCAGTACGTCAAAGCTCTGCCCATCGATCACGGTGATGGTCGTGTTTACGCTGTTGTCGGTGAAGGAATTATCTTTTTGCCCTTCGTTGGCGACATAGATGCGACCCGTCGCGGTATTGTAAGCAACGCCTTCGGGGTACGGCCCGGTGGGGACGGTGGCTATAACCTCGTTGCTATTTCCGTCGATGACATCCAATTCCTCCCCGTTGGAGCAGACGACGTAGACACGGCCATTGGTCTCATCCACGCGCAAAGGCTGTACCGGCAGTGCCGCGACCTGAATAATTGCCAGGATGCGGCCCGCATCTTCGTCATAGACGCTGACTGTATTATTGGCGATATCTCCCACGTACAGTCGTCCCAGACGGCTATTCACACCAATAGCCTGGGGATGTGGCCCAATGCTGAGGGTAGAGGAACGTGTACTGAGTTGGCCCGTGGGCGATGTTCGTAACGTAAAGGCATTGACTACCCCACTATCGCTGCTAGAAACATAGACGCGCTGTCGTTTTGTATCAATAGCGATGCCATTGTCACCGTTGCCTATGGGGGCGGTGAGCAAGACTTTACCGGTGGCTCCGTCTAGAACAGAAAGTACGCTTGTTCTGTTTCTAAACGAGGAACTGGCGGCGTAGACACGATGCGTGGTACTATCCACCTGAACATCCGATACGGTGTCCGCGAACGGCGTTTTCCAGCGCACATGGCCGCTGCTGGGGTCAAAGCCAACGACGAGACCAGGGCCTTCGTAGGCGATATAGACGATGTGTGTTTGCGTATCGACGGCTACAGCTTCGGGATGCTGCCCAGCGTAGAGGACGCCAATAAAGGGAAAGCCGCCAGCCGCGTAGCTAGCGGATGGGAAGAAACACAGGGCAAGACTGCCCAATAAAGCGGCCGCTATAAATCCACTATGGAGGACGTTGCCGCGTTTCTTTTGTGTGTTGCGCCTTGTCATCTTTTTGTTTTTCTGGTTTAGTATGAATAGTACTGTTCTATCGTATCATAGTTTGTTGCTTGCTTCTATAGGCGTCAAGGTAAGAAGCAAGAAACGGCCCTACTCCGCCCATCCCCAGGGTGCCCCTTGCGGGTACCCTGGGGTGGAGGGTGTGGCTTAACTTAATGTCATAGGGGTCGATTTATCGGCACGCATCAAGCACCAACCAAAAGGAGCAAGAACAATGAACGAGTTTCCCACCTGGCTCGCGGCCACACTCGCATCCGATGCCACTGAAGGACAGGGTATCCTTCCAAACACTATCCTCCCCCTGCGACCCGCTTCCCGCGTCGTCGGCCCGGCTCGTGTGGTACTGATGAGCCAGGACGACAACCTGTCGGTGCGAAAAGTCATGGAAGCACCACCAGCACCAGGTACTGTGCTGGTTGCCGCGGGAGGGAGCGCGTCTCGTACCGCGACCATTGGCGGCTTGATGGCACTCGAAATGCAGAACGCGGGCATCGCCGGACTGGTCACGGATGGCCTGGTGCGCGACTCCCAGGAAATCCGTGCGTCAGGATTTGACGTATGGTGCCGGGGAGTTACCCCGACCGCTCCCCATAAAAATGGACCAGCACTCGTAGGCGGCACGGTCTCTATTGGTGGCACGGTCATCCGCGACGGCGATCTGGTCATTGCTGATGACGATGGAGTGGTGATCTGGCCGCGAGAGCGCATCAACGAATTGCTCACCAAAGCTGAAGCCAGGCTCCAGCAGGATAATACGCGACTGGCGCAGCTGCAAGCAAAAAAAGAGCAACAACCGCTTATCTAAGCTACAGAGGGAGCACAAAGTATATGGCTGATCGGCATCACCTCCACCTCCTTAAGAAAGGTCCAACGGCCTGGAATCACTGGCGCGAAAAACATAGCCACATACAACCAAATTTGCGTGCGGCAAAGCTTGTTGGTGCATTTCTTAGCGGAGCGGATCTTTCAATGGCTGACCTCAATGGCGCGGACTTGCGTGAAGCGAATCTGCGTGGCACCAATTTGAGCGGGGCGCAGTTTCACGGCGCGAACCTCAACGCGGCCAATTTCCATGGTGCGGACTTACGTGCGGGCAGTTTCACCTCGGCAAACTTCAATAGTGTCATTCTCAGTGGTGCATATCTTGACGATGTAGACCTCAGCGGAGTCTATTTATACCAGGTAGACTTGAGTGGGGCGTCTTTGCGTGGTACCAATTTGTGTGCGGCCAGGCTTGCTGGTGCTATCTTGAGCGGAGCGCATCTCGAAGGTGCCGACCTCAGCGGGGCCGACCTCAGTGGCGCAAATTTGAGCAACGCGCATCTCTACCATACTAATCTTAGCAAGGCGGATTTGAGCAATGTGAACCTTGGCAATGCGAACTTGAGCGGAGTCAACCTGAGTGGCGTGAATCTCAGCACTATCCAGCTCGTCGGCATTAATCTGAGTGGGGCCAATTTGTGCGGGACTCACCTGAGTGGCGCATGTTTGCGCCAGTCTAACCTCAGCCGTGCCGACCTGAGCGGTGCCGACCTCAATCGTGCCGATCTGCGCGAAACACAGCTCATTGAGGCCAACTTGAGCAACGCAGACTTGCGCGAAGCCATGCTGAGTGGAGCACGGCTGGACAACGCTCTACTCACACGCGCCAATCTGAGCGATGCCGATCTCAGCGAGGCTATCCTGCTGGGAGCCGATTTCAGCGAAACCAATCTGAGCGGAGTCAAGCTCATGAAAACAAATTTGCACGGCGTGCGTTTACACGGAGCCGATTTGCGTAATGTCCAACTGGACGGCGTGCTGCTCGACGGGGCCGATTTCAGCTATGCCAACTTTAGCCATGCTAACTTGAGTGGCATGCTGCTTGCCGGTATCACACTATGCCATGCCAATTTGCGTGAAACAAACCTGAGTGGAGCAGATTTGAGCCATGCCGACCTCAGTGAAGCCGACCTGCACCGGGCGAACCTTACGGAAACTCAATTACCCTCTGCCAACCTGCGTGGGGCCGATCTCAGCCATGCCGGTCTCGTGAAAGCGAACTTGAGCGGCGCAAATCTGCGTGTTGCGAACCTGAGCGAGGCCGATGCGCACTGCGCACTATTCTATCAGGCCAGGTTGAGCGATGCCGATCTGAGTAATGTCAACTTCATGCATACCGATTGCCGCGCTGCCGATCTGAGCGGAACACGTCTCAGCAAGGCGCAACTCCAAGGTGCCGACCTGGAACAGGCCGATCTCTACATGGCGCATTGCCGCGGAGCTGATTTTAGGAACGCTATATTGAAGCATGCCGATCTACGGGGAGCCAATCTCTGTGACGCCGATCTACGGGGAGCCGATTTGCAAAATGCCAATCTCAGCGGCGCATCTCTGCTCGGTAGCCGTCAGGGAGAAACTGATCCTCCCATTATACAGAACCAGTTAACCTGATAGGGCGTCCTACGACATTGCGTTCTGGTTCGCAGTAAAACAGTGCTCTAGCTTATTGTTCAATTTTTAAGGAATATGTTATAATGCGCCCAACATGAGAATTATACGGTAATAAACGTGAGTGGTGTAAAAAAATATGTCGAGTAACTATTCGTCTGATCCTAATAATGCTGCGGCTCTCAGTAATTTGTTTACGCCTCAAGGTGGCCCTGTTGGAGGCGTATCCAGTAATGGGGCACCTCCCTCTGCGCCTCAAACCTCCTCTACGCCTGCTACTAATGGCGGTAGCAATCGACGGCTGCCCACGGGTACCGTACTTTCGGGTGGACGATATAAAATCGAGAAACCCCTCGCTGCCGGCGGCATGGGTGCTGTCTATCTGGCTATTGATACCCGTTTTCATCGTCCTTGCGCTGTCAAAGAAATGCTGGATGAATTTCAAAATGATGGAGAGCGCAATCAGGCGATAGAATGGTTTGAGCGCGAAGCGACATTGTTACTTGATCTCAATCACCCCTGTATTCCTCGTGTACGCGACTTCTTCGTGGAGAACGGCAAGCATTACCTGGTCATGGACTTCATCGAAGGTAGTACGTTAAGCGACCTGTTGGAAAAATCGGACAGTGTCATCGGCGTGAATGGTGCGCGTGGCGTGCCTGAAATCCGCGCCCGTACCTGGGGTCGCCAGGTATGCAGCGTGTTGAGCTACCTGCATAGTCAAACGCCGCCCATCATCTTCCGCGACCTTAAACCTTCCAATATCATGGTCACTGACAAAGATGAAATCAAGCTGATTGACTTCGGCATCGCCCGTACCTTCCAATCGCAGCATCAGGCCACAATTATTATGACCATCGGCTATGCCCCGCCGGAGCAGTTGCTTGGTAGCCCTGAACCGCGCAGTGACCTCTATGCTCTTGGCGCAACCCTGCATCGGCTCCTGACGCATCACGACGCGGCCAATAATAAACCTAATCTCTACTCCTTCCCGCCCGTACGCCTCCTGCGGCCTGATGTTTCAATAGCCTTTGAGCAGGTCATCATGAAGGCATTGTCGCCAAACTTGGAGCAACGTTGGTTTAATGCAGCCGAGATGGAGCGGGCAATCATCAATCTGCCCCCCATCACCTCAACACCACCGCTGAGCACCGTTGGCACTTTTCTGCTACCGGGCCAAGCGCGACCGCTCAATCCCCAGACACCCAATAGTGTCATGCCCGGTATCAATACTCCACCCAGTAATCCGCCAACGCATACCACGACCGGCCCCGCGGGCGGCTACATCACTGCCGCCCTGGGTTTTATGAATTCCAATCGTATCGAGGAGGCCTATGGTGCTGTCCAGCAAGCTTTTGCGCTCGAACCAAATAATTCAATCGTCCATCGAATTTTTGGACAAGTCTTTGCTCGCCGCAAGCCGCCTGCTATCGATCAGGCACTACAAGCCTATACTCGTTCACTGCAGCTCAATGCGAACGATGCTGAGACGCATAAACTGTTGGCTGATGTCTCGCTCTACCTCAAGCGACAGCCGTTGCAAGCCATTCCTGCCTATACACAATCCTTGCGCTTGAACCCAAACGATTTTGAAGCACACCAGCGCTTAGCGCAATGTTATGAGGAAACGAATCAAATAGAACCTGCCCTACGCGAGTACCAGGAGGCTGTACGCTTGTCACCTAAACAGGCAGGCCTGCACCTCAAGATTGGTCAGTTGGCCTGGCGTTTAAATCAGTTTCCTGTCGCCGAGCGGGCCTTTGTCACTGTACTCACAATCAATCCTGCGGACCATCAGACGCGTTTTCTTCTGAGCCAGATATATGAACTTGAAGGTAAACTCGTAGATGCTGAACGTGAGTGCTCCTATGTAGTATCAATGATCCCAGCGGCACAGCCTATGTTGCTACGAATACGCAGTCGGATGGGACGATGAGAAGAAACAGTCCTTTAGTAGCGGTAATCCAACACAAAGGGGAATAAGCCAATGAGTACGTATTGCTTCATATCAAAGTTGCGAAAGGGTGCTGGCTTCTCGACATGCTCTGCGCTGCCCATGCTGTCTGTACTCAGCGGGGTGCTCATCGCCTTACAGTTGTTGCTGTCCTCGGTTGCCTATGCTTCCCCGACAGCTAGCGGCTATACATTTGGGAACAAGCAACCTCTGGACCAGGCCAGCGTTTCAGTGGTGCGTTTGGTGGTGACATATACAGCAACGGCAGCCATACCACCCGCACCTGCATGTACAACGACCTCAACCGGGCTAGGCGTCCTGGTCGGTAGTTGGCCCACGACTGCTGGCAGCAGCACAGATTTTACCAACTGGGCCATGACCGATGGCACTTTGGTTAATCCCCAAGGCATCTCGTGTGGCACAGGCAAGCCAATGGAAGCACTTTCTACCATTCAGCTCTACGTCAACGACGCCTATACGAGCGCAACAGGCAATCTCACCAGCTCTCCTCTTTTGAAAACACTGACCTGCATGCTCACTGGTTGTACAGATGGCACTGTTTCTGCGCCTATTACGTGTCAAATCTCTACCCCATGCTCTAAGGGGATCGTCCTGGTTCCTTTCCATACAACCGCGCCACAGCCTTTTATTGATGTAGCTACGGCTACTGCCGATCAGAATTTGTCCACAGCGCAAGCTCCATTTGGAGTTGGGCTAGCTAGCCCAACCCCCAGCACCATCACGCCCACACCTGCGCAAGCCACTCAACTCTTGACCCCTTTTCCGGTCATCAATACTGCCGCTCCGAAGAATGAACTGGGCATGCCCATTGTCAACGACATCGGTCAATTGCTGGATATGAACACCAAAGCACTTGATACTGGCGGCTCTATTCGTAGTTTTGTCACAACTCAGCTTTCACCAGGGCCAGTAGGACAAGCTGGGCATACCAATTCCTTGCGCGATTCCTGGAATCAAGGTATCACCGACTATTATGGTGGCAATTACGTGAATGCCCAAACCGATTTCCGCAATGCTGGCACCCACAATACTCTTTTTAGAGCGGGTGTCGCATTTTGGAATTTAGCCACGGCAAAAGCGGGCAATGGCGGTACTGGCGCGAATGGGAGCGGGAGCAAAACACCAACACCCACTAAAACACCTGGATCAAACTCAACTCCTGCACATAATGGTGTCACCATCCTTGGCCACTCCATTTCTGACAGTCTTTTGACGGTGCTAGTGATCGGTGCCCTGGTGCTATTGATCATCATCTTAGCCCTCATCACCTTCGCGGTAGTTCGTCGGCAGGCGCGGCAACGCAAAGAATTCGCTGAACTTGACCGTAGAGCGGATGTTGACGCCGCGCAAATTGCCCAAAAGGAGAAGGAAGAGAGTCTGCGCACCCAGCAGGGACGGAATTTTCCCCAGAGCTTCAATCCTGTTAACGCTGCTCCGCCAATGCAGCCTCAAGCTCCACCTCTGCAACCTCAAGCTCAATCAGTACCCAATCTGCGTTGTCCTAATTGCGGCACACTCGTTAACCAGACCGATAACTTCTGTCCCAACTGCCGTTCTCCCATCTCTCTCACCGACTCAGGGTTGAATGTGCGCTTAAACAAACCACCGATCTCTTCGCCGCTCCCTGTTGTATCCCAAGCATCACCAGTGGCAGGGCTTGTGCCGTCAGTGGCTTTCAGCGATATGCCAACGGAAGAGATTCCATTTGGGACCGTCGGGGCCGCACAAAATGGCAATGAAAAAACAACCCCGTTAATCGTCAGGAACTCCACACCTAGATCTGCCCCACCTGTCGAGCAATTCTCCGGCCACAAGTTGGGCCTGATCGTGGGAACACAATCTGACCCAGGTATCAAACGGAAGCATAAGCCCAATGAAGATAGCATTTTTGCCGCCGAGGGTATGCTCAACAGTAATGTTCAGGCTCCCGCTTTCGGCCTGTTCGTCGTAGCAGACGGGATGGGCGGTCATGCTAACGGCCAGGATGCCAGCCGCCTGGCGATCAAGACAATCGTCGAAACGCTGATGCCGCGCTTAACGAGCAACGAACCCTTTACCGATGATGCTTTCGCGCAACTGCTCGCCGATGGCGTGCAACAAGCCAATATGGCCGTTCACCAGCGCAATCTGGAACACCGTGCCGATATGGGAACAACCATGACCGCTACCCTCATCATTGGCACGAACGCTTATATGGCCAACGTGGGCGATAGTCGCACCTATCTCTACCGCCAGCCAGAGGGACTAAAGAAGGTCACGAATGACCATTCGGTGGTGGCAAGCCTGGTCGATGCCGGTATCATCAAACCCGATGACATCTATACCCATCCCAAGCGCAACCAGATTTATCGGAGCCTTGGCGAGAAACCCGTCGTTGACGTGGACACCTTCAAAGTTCCCCTCCAGCCGGGCGATAAAATCATCCTCTGCTCCGATGGCCTCTGGGATATGGTACGCGATCCCATCATCGAGCAAGTTCTGAACACCGTTCCCGATCCCACCCAAACACGCCATGCCCTCATCCAGGCCGCCCTGGACGGCGGCGGCGAGGACAATGTCAGCGTGATCGTCGTACATATCGCCAACTCCCCGCAAGGAGCTGGCCTCAGCGGCGTGCAAGTCCTTGCACAGCCAGAAGCCCCACAATATCCACCCATGTAGGGCTACCTGTGGTGCCTCGCGGGTACCCCTCGCGGGTACCCCTTTCGCGGGTACCCTGAGAACGGTGGGGAGGCGGAGCGCATCCCATCAGAATTGTCGCCTCTTCTTCCCTGTGCTATAATCAATGCAAGCAATATCTGGCCTTCAACCAACACACTATCTGAGGCTATACATTGGAGGAAAGGCGTGTCAACACCTACCAACATTGGGTATTTATATGCCGGCATTTTACTGGCCGCCGGTTTTGGCTTTGTCATCGTCACGATGACCTTATCAAATATCCTGGCACCGCATAGCAGGACAAAAGAGAAACTCCAAACATACGAATCTGGCGAAACCCCTGTTGGCTCCGCGTGGGTACAATACCCACTCGGCTTCTACATCTTCGCTTTGCTCTTTGTCGCTTTCGATGTCGATATCGTGTTTATCATTGCCTGGGCGATAGTTTTTAAGCAGCTAAGCTTCTTCGGATTTTTTGAGATTCTCTTCTTTATCATTGTGCTCGCGCTCGGTCTGCTCTACGCGTGGCGCAAGGGAGTGACCCGATGGATTTAGTACCACGTCAGAAAAGTTTGTCCACCGAAACTCGCGGATACCGCGATCAGAACGCGGCTCTAGCTCGCGACCTGGCCCCCATCGCGCAAATCACGGGTCAGGCCGTTGCCCCACAAACCTTGAAGGGCGATTTCCTGAGCCTTACCATCGATCGTACCAATTTGGTTGCCGTCAGCCGTTTCTTGCGCGACCAACTGAACTTTGACCTGCTCAGTTGTATTTCCGGCGTCGATATGCTCGATCACCTGGAGACGGTCTATCATCTGCGTTCAATCACGCGCAATCAGGTGCTGCAAATAAAAGTGCGCATCGACCATGAAAAGCCAGAGGTGGATAGTGTCGTCTCGGTCTGGCCCACAGCCAATTGGTTAGAGCGTGAAACCTATGACATGTTCGGCATTCGCTTCTCCGGCCATCCCGACCTGAGACGCATGTTGCTGGACGACGATTTTGAAGGCTATCCCTTGCTCAAGAGCTTCCACCAGGTGCCACTGACGGTGAAAGACCGCGCCACCACGCAGGTTGACCCCAACATGGCAGTGGCAGGCAAGTACCAGCAGCGCGGCGTGGAGCATGTCGTGCAGAAAAAGTTCGGCCAGGGCCAGGAAGAACGCTTGCATCCAGGCACTCCCACCTTTGAGCATTCATCCCAGGGACACGCGGAAGAAGCGAACAAGGAGGACGCCACTGCTCACGGTAAATCAATTTTCGGTGGAGACCTGGACAAGAAGAAGCAATAGACGAACAGTAAAACAATAGATGAGGAAGTGTCATGCCTAAGAAGGCCAGAAACCGGAAGCGCGTACCAACACAAAAGAACGCACAAACGATGCAGCAGGTCTCCACAACACCAAAAGCTGTGGAGATGACGACGAGAAAAACCGTCTCTAATCGACCATTTACCTCACCACGAGTGACTGGGCCGCAAAGCCTTATATGGCCGTGTATGGTAGCTCTTGGCTGTTGGGGTATGGCGTTCTCGTTCTATGCCTTTTCGACTGACCCCAACCATGTCCTGTTTGCTGGCATGGCGTCGTTACTGGCCTTGCTCTGGTCATTCAGCGTCGTGATGCGCGTGCGCAAGTTACGCATACTGCATCGAAAATCATAGCGGGATATCTCCAGCTTTTTCTTGTCTCTACGCCGCTGGCGGCGTAAAAGAAAAAGGCTTGAATGGTTTTGAACAATACAAGAGGGAAGCCGATGGTTACAAATCAAGATATAACAAACGCAAAAGTAGGTCTCGGACAAAATGAGGCACCCGAGGGTTTTACCTCGCAAGAGATGCTGCTCAATATGGGGCCACAGCACCCCAGCACCCATGGCGTACTGCGCCTGGTGCTCAGGCTTGAAGGCGAGACCGTCGTCGATTGTACCCCGGTCATCGGCTACCTGCATCGTGGCATAGAGAAGATACTGGAAAATCGTCCGGTTATGGGCGGTATTCGCTATATGGACAATGCAGACTATCTCTCGCCCATGCTCAATGAAATAGCCTATGCCGGTGCAGTCGAACAACTCATGGGCATCGAACCGCCGCGTCGCGCCCAGTATATTCGCCTGTTGGTCGGCGAGTTGCAACGTATCGCCAGCCATCTGGTGGCCGTCGGTACCTATCTCGTAGACCTGGGCGCCTTTACACCCATTCTCTGGTGCTTCCGCGACCGCGAAGGCATTCTCACACTGTTCGAGGCCCTGGGCGGCAGTCGCTTTAACGTGAACTATCTGCGCGTAGGTGGCGTGTTGCACGATTTCCCCAAAGACTGGCTAAAAGAATGTGAAGCCTTCCTTAACCAGTTTGAAAAGAACATGGCCGAACTGGAAGTGCTGGTCACCGGCAACGAAATCTTTGAGGCCCGCACACAGGGCGTTGGCTATATTGACCAGCAGCAAGCGATTGCTTATGGCTTGACCGGCCCTATGCTCCGTGCCAGCGGTGTCAATTTTGACTTGCGCGTCAATCGTCCCTATATGGCCTACCGTGAAGTTCCCGTCAAATCACAGGTGCGCCAGGAGGGCGACTGCTACGCTCGCTATAAAGTGCGCATGCAGGAAATTTGGGAGAGCATTCGCCTCTGCCGCGTTGCCATCGATAAGCTGCCTGGCGGCGCTATTGGGACACGTACTCCCATCGCTCTGCGCGTGCCTCGTGGCGAAACCTATTTCGCCATTGAGAGCAGCAAAGGCGAGTTGGGCGTCTACTTTATTGGGGATGGCAGCGAATATCCCTGGCGTGCCAAATTGCGTGGCCCATCCTTTGTTAACTTGCAAATCCTCCCGGAGCTACTGCGCGGCCACAAAATGAGCGACGTGGTGGCGATTATGGGCAGCCTGGATATCGTGTTGGGAGAGGTTGATCGCTAAGTTGGTTGGTAAATAACCGCGTGCGATGCTCATGGAAGCGTCAGCATCGCTCGCGCCTGGAGTTATCATATGCATTATTCAATTGTACTGAGCGACCTGGGCAGCGACCTGTTCAACGGAATTTTTTCGTGGCAGTTCTTGCAGTTCATCGTCGCGTTTATCTGCTTCTTTGGGTTCGTGCTCACCAGTGCCGTCATCTTGATCCTTGCCGAGCGCAAGGTCATGGGATGGATGCAGGACCGCCTTGGCCCGATGCATACCGGCCCGTGGGGGCTGTTGCAGACGGTCGCCGATGTCGGTAAGTTGCTCTTAAAAGAAGATATTCACGCGAGCCAAACAGACAAAGCACTGTTCATTCTGGCCCCATCCGTATTTATGGCCCCTGTCATCGCCGCTTTTGCCGTCTTACCTTTCTCACCCTACGTGGGCTTTCCAGGCACCGCCCTCGCCACCGGTATTATCTACTACGTGGCGATGAGTTCCCTCGATGTCATCGGCGTCATCATGGCCGGCTGGAGTTCCAATAACAAATACTCCTTGATTGGCGGACTACGTTCCGCTGCCCAGATGATCTCTTATGAGTTGCCTCTGGTGCTGGCCCTCGTCAGCGTGGTAATGTTTACCAGCGTACTGGCGGGAACAGGGAACTATCCTGGCAATTTGAATATTGGCACTATCTCAATCAAAGAGTTGATGGATTTCCAGAACGTTTGGCCCAGCAAGGGCGTCAATATCCCTATCCTGGATTTCCTTTTCCAGGGCTTCACACCCTGGGCCTGGTTCTTCCTGGTGCAACCGTTGATGCTGGTCATCTACTACACCTGTGGTCTGGCCGAGACCAACCGTGCCCCCTTCGATTTGCCGGAGGCGGAGTCAGAATTGGTGGCGGGCTATCTTACCGAATATAGCGGCATGCGCTGGGCACTCTTCTTTCTGGGCGAATACGGCAACATGACCATCGTTTCCGCTATTGGAACATACCTCTTCCTGGGTGGCTGGTCTGGCCCCGGTGTAGGCTATCTGACCGCACTGGGCGTGCCTGGCTGGGGTCTGCTCGGCAACTTGCTTGCTATAGCCTACTTCATCATCAAGGTTTACCTGCTCTGCTTCGTCTTCATCTGGGTACGTAGCACCCTGCCACGCTTGCGCTCCGACCAGTTGATGCAGTTCGCCTGGTTGATCCTGATTCCGGTGACGCTGGTCAACATCCTGGTCACTGGCCTGATCTACCTGCTCATCAACAGTATTGGCTTCGGCACCTATACCAACCTGATCTTCCTGATCGTCATCGGTATTGTAAACTGGGCCATGCTCTTCGCCTTCATCCGTATTGTAGGCCAAGCCACCAGTGCCACGACGCGCCGCGCCTCCGCCCCCTCCATTCGCGCACGCGAACGCGCCAGGGCCGCGGCACAGCTTCCTGAACGTGCCGGTGTGGCCGGCGGCCAATAATAAGATTAGTACCGGGCAGAAAGAGGAAAAGGCGTGGGAAGAAAGGCAAAGAGCCTTTTGTTTCTTGCCGTGCTCTTTCTCGCCCCACCGGAAGG
>JBPCJY010000146.1:0-13756 GCA_051004815.1 Ktedonobacteraceae bacterium | reverse complement strand
CCCTCCGCGGCGCGGAGGATGAAAAGAGAAAAAAAACTTTCACCCGGAGGGCAGCGAAGGATCTCTGGCCGACTCATGGGGAATCACCAGGGATTAGTACATGCGTGTCGGTTTCCTGCGCCGGTCTGCCGGCAAAAGCACATCCAGGGCATCGTCAACGGTGACGACGCCTTCGAGTATACCATCCTGGCTCACCACTGGGACGGCCAAAAGGTTGTATTTCGCTATGACCTGGGCCACAGTGGGCGGATCGGTGTCGGGTTGCACAGTAATCAAGTCGGTTTTCATCAATTCCTGTAACAATTGTGATGGCGGTGCCGTGAGCAGGTCCCAAATGGAGACGACACCCAACAATAGGCATTCATCCTGTGACTCATCGGCCACACAATAGACATAGGCCGGTCGTATGTCTTGCTCTTGCACAGTCGAACGTACGACATCCAGGGCTTCAGATGCGCTCCTGCTTTGCGTTAATACGATGTAATCGGTGGTCATCAGGCCACCTGCTGTATCCTCCTCGTATTCCAGCAACTCTTGCACGTCCTCTGACTCTTCTCGCTTCATCAGAGACAGGAGTTCCTGTACACGTTCCTCCGGCAATTGGGCTAGCAGATCGGCAGCCTCGTCCGGTTCCATCGTCTCCAGAATATCGGCGGCACGAGCAGCAGGGATATTTTCAAGGATATGCCGTTGCCGATCAGTATCTATTTCTTGCATTGCATCGGCGGCTGTCTCATCGTCCAACCCCTCGATCAACCGTGCGCCCTGGCCGGGGGTCAGTTGATGCACAATCTCCGCGATATCGGCGGGCCGCAGTTCCGCGAGATGCCCACTGACGGCTCGCCTGGGCGTTGGCGGGATCGCTGTCTGCTCATGCTCCTCCTGGGATTGCGAACCTATCAGTTCAATATTGCTCCAAGGGATCAAGTTGATAGGTGCGTTTCTGCTTTTCGTACCCAACAACCAGGCCGGAGCCAGGCGTCGCACCAGTCCCAACGTGCTATTATCAATACCTAGAATTTGCCAATCATCGCTGAAACAAACATCATTCACACGTACCGCTTTTTTGCGCACGATATCAATGACCTGCTTGTCGAGCACATCCTGCGCTAAACTCACCTCCGTTGCTGGCGGGACAGTAGGCTGCGTGGATAGTTGTGCTAGCGGGACGAGGAGATGCACGACATGTTCCTGCCATGTGAGCGACGCGACAGGAACGTGCCATGGTTGCTCTTCCGACCCCTCGACCAGTAGGGCGGAAGGATGTGCGTGATCTGGCTGGCTGGCCTGGAGCGTCAGCATAATCACATCGGTTACTTTTCCTACTCGCGCACCCTGGAGGTCTTCCACAGGTGCGCCGAGCAATTGACTCAAGTAAAACATGCTTATTTCTCAGTACGCCCATCCGGCTGTGCAACCACCAGAGTCGCTTCAACACCCGGCTCACGCTCAAATTGTGCAGCAAGTTCCTGCTGTCTTTCTTTCGCCAGACGCACACACGTTCCGATGAAATCACGGAACAACGGGTGCGGACGATTGGGACGGCTCTTAAATTCGGGATGGAATTGTGACCCCACAAACCAGGGATGGTCTGCCAATTCGATAATTTCCACCAGGCTATTATCGGCGGAACGACCGCTAATAACCACGCCATGCGATTCCATGCGCTTACGATATTCGTTGTTGAACTCGTAGCGATGGCGATGCCGCTCAAACACAATCGCCTCGTTATAGGCATGATAGGCTTTTGTGCCTGGTGTCAGGCAGCATACCCAGTTGCCCAGGCGCATGGTACCGCCTTTATCGGCAACCTGGCGTTGTGTTGTCATCAAATCAATGACGGGATAGGGACACTGGGGGTCAAACTCCGTGCTATTGGCTCCTCTCAGCCCCAACACATTGCGGGCAAATTCGATGACCGCCACCTGCATGCCCAGGCATAAGCCGAGGTACGGCTTCTTGTTACGCCGTGCGAAACTGGCGGCCTTGATCTTGCCTTCAATGCCGCGATGTCCAAAACCACCCGGTACAATGATACCATCGACATCTTCCAGCACCTCGGCATAGTTATCGCCCATGTTATCAAGAGCCTCCGAATTGATCCATTTGATGCGGATATCCACATCGTGAAACCAACCGGCATGGCGCAGCGACTCGGCGACGGAGAGGTAGGCGTCGTGCAGCTCAACATACTTGCCCACCAGGCCAATGGTCAGTTCGGGGCGTGGTTGCTTGATTTTCTCAACCAATGCACGCCACTCCTGCATCTGCGGCTGGTGTTTAGCCAAACCAAGTTCCTGCACCATATATTCGCCCAGGCCCGCCTCCTCCAGGATCAGGGGTACCTCATAGATGGTTTCGGCGGTCAACATCGGAATAACGGCTTGCGCTTCAAGATTGCAGAAAAGAGCAATCTTCTCGCGCAACTCGTCGCTCATGGGATAATCGGAGCGGCAGAGAATGACATCCGGTTGAATGCCGACGCGCAGCAGCTCTTTGACGCTATGCTGGGTAGGCTTCGTTTTCAGTTCTTTGGTGGCTCCAATAAAAGGGAGCAAGGTCACATGCAGATATAAGACATTCGTGCGGCCAACATCTTTACGCATCTGGCGAATAGCTTCCAAAAATGGTTCGCCCTCGATATCACCAACGGTGCCGCCCACTTCTACAATGACAACGTCCGCGTCCGAACGCCGCGCTACCGCGTGCATGCGCTCTTTAATTTCATTGGTGATGTGCGGGATCACCTGAATCGTCCCACCGAGGTACTCGCCACGTCGCTCTTTGCCAATAACGGCGGCATACACCTGACCTGTCGTGACATTGTTCGCTTGATAGGCTGGTTCGTCGGTAAACCGTTCATAGTGGCCTAAGTCAAGGTCGGTTTCCGCGCCATCGTCCGTCACAAACACTTCACCATGTTGATACGGCGACATTGTACCCGGATCAACATTGATATATGGGTCCAGTTTCATAATCGAGACCGCGATCCCACGATTTTTCAGTAAACGCCCTAAAGAGGCGACACTAATTCCCTTCCCTACCGAAGATGCCACACCACCAGTTACAAAGATATATTTGGACATATGACCCCCTTGCCTGGAGCTTTGCCTGTGCATAAGGTATTGTTCCATCCATGCTGAACCTCCTCAACTACCTTTCGCGAGGCTCAACAGGACTACCCACGCAACGCACTAAAAAAATTGACCGAAGCCAACAGTTCGCTCTAGCGTGAAAGTGTTAACTTCGGTGCGATAAAATCACTACCTGCGCCTCCGCAGGCAGATTATTACGCGTGACAACCAGCTTGGGCTGCGGATTCATCTCAACTCCCATTTCTCGACAGAACTTATCCAGGGGATCAAGTGAGTCGCGCTGCCCTTCCACTGCTGCGGTACGATAATGCATAGGAATGATGACACGCGGCTCTACCTGGCTAATCACCTCAGCCGCTTGTGTTGCATTGATCGTGTGATGTCCCCCAATAGGTATAAGTAAGACATCAGCGTCAGCAACTTCTTCTAATTGTTCTTCTTGCAGTATGTGGCCCAGGTCGCCCAGGTGGCAAATGACCAGATCATCCATGTGAATCACATAGATGGTATTACGCCCATGTTCTTGCCCGCGTTTATTGTCATGGTACGAAGCCACGCCGGTAATCAGCACTTCGCTGATCTCATATTCGCCGGGGCCTTGCACGAAATACGGATTGCCGCCCACGCCCTGCACATAATTATGCCCAGCATGATTATGGCTGAGGGTGACGATGGGGGCAGTGACCTTGCCCAGCGAGTAGCCTGGCTGAGGAGGAAATGGGTCAGTAATCACGGTAACAGTCTTGCCACGTAACTGGAAACAAGAGTGGCCAAGCCATGTAATTTCCATATGTTACAGTTCGCTTTTCTCATAAGTTCGGGCGGGGACCATTGTCCTCGCCCGAATTCAATTGTACCACATGGATAGGTTTGATACAAGGGAAGCAGCTTTTTGGGTCAAGGCTTGTGAATTATTGCTGAGAGCCATAGCCACCAGGGCGACCGCAAGGGATCGCCCCTACTATACACGCAAGACGAACAGGACGGGCATCGTCGTATAGTAGGGGCGATCCCTTGCGGTCGCCCTGGCAAGCTTTCACAGTACCTGCTTTTTGGGTTGTATGAATAGTTACGGTTTGTTTCCCCAGACGGTCAGCCAAAAAGCGACGGCCAGAAAATCCTCCGCTTGCAACTCGGAGAGCATCTGCTGATAGACTTGCTCGACCTCCTCTGGTGTCGTCACACCTGCTTCGATCAGAAAGGGTTGTACGAGCCGATAGGTCGTAGCCATATCCTGACTAAGCTGGGCGTGCGCCGGTTTGTCAGCCGAGAAATTGGTGACAGCAACCCGTTGCTGCACGTTCTGGCACCCGGCATCTTGCAAGAGATGTTTGAGGGTCGGGGTGATGCTCAGTAGGCGTCCATAGGGAGAGAAACTGCGTTTCGTCTGATAGAGGGCATCGGAGAGCATGCCATCGAGTTTGGCCAAAGCAGGGCTGTTAGTGATGGGTAGCTCGCCTTCCAGGAGCCGAACCACGCCATCTGGCCGCGTGATACGTACTAGCCCGGTAAGGAGCTGCGGCCAAGCTGAGACCAGCAGTTGTCCTGCAAGGAAGCGTGCATTGACGAGATCGAAGGTACCCTCGTCAAACTTTAGCGGCTGGAAGGGATCCATGGCGGTGAAGCTGACATTGCCTACCCCTTTCGCCTCTGCTTGCGTCCGTGCCTGCCCTATCAGCTCAACGTCGGCATCAATACCAACCACCTGCGTTTGTAAAGCGGTTGGTGCTACTCGCATTGCCCACTCCCCATTACCAGATGCAATGTCGAGGACGCGCTGGAGAGCCGAGACATCCCCCAGTTCCGGTAACGTGTTGCCCGTTTGCTCGAGTTCGGCCAGGTCGAAATGAAATAAGCGCGGTAACTTCACGCTGGAAACAGCATGAGCCGTATTTTCATTCTGCCGCGAATCGGATGATAGTGTCATAGGTCGTCCATCCCTTCTATGATCTTGCCGATGGCTTGGTGCCGCAAGCGGTGAGCGTATAGATGATGCCACGGAAGCTGTCCTCGAGCAGTTCTAGTGACTGCTGTCGTCGCAGCTGGTCCAACTCTGGGCGAGTTGAGACCTGGGTTCCCAGCAGGAATGGCTCCATCAACTCGTAGGCCAGGGTAAGGATGCGAGAGCCGCCTTGATATTCTTTTTCGCCAGCCGAGTAGTCCAGGATACTGGGTCGTTCCTGGATGTTCACACAGCCCACATCGCGCAGAAAACGGCCCAACATGTGAGTAATGTTGTAATTGCGCCCATCGGGAGAGTGACTCAGTCCAACTGCCTGCATGGCATGGTTCGTCAGTTCAAGCAGCTTCTCATTGGCCGCGCCATTGGTCACGCCCCACTCGCAATCGGTGAGGCGGATGATCCCCCCCGGCCTGGTCACACGGAACATTTCCTTGAGCATTTCAGGCCAAACGGCGACAGGAATCACCCCTTCCAGGTGGCGGGCATTCACCAGATCGAAAGAGTCGTTGGGAAAGTCGAAAGGCTGCATCGCGTTGGCCACGAGGAAGTGGACATTATCTAACAGGCTGGCGTGTGCCTGGGCCTTAGCATAATCGATCATACCAGTGCTAATGTCGAAGCCAGTCACCTGCATGTACGGGTAAGCTTGAGCTACTTCCAGTGCCCAACCGCCAGGACCACAAGCCACGTCTAGCACGTCGTGGATACTCGATATGACCGAGTCGGGTTGCTCTGGCAGAAGTCCTCCCATCGACCGATTAAAATGCCGATCGGTGATGATCAAATGTACCATCTCGGCATTGCTATCACCGAGAATATAGTAGTTTTCATCTTGAGACGAGGTGTTGTTGTCCATGACAGATTTCTCTTTCTATTCGCGCTCGTGCCTTGCTAGGGTATGAGCTGTAGCAATTCTTCTTCGATCTGCTGCCACACGAGCTGTTCCGCCTGGGAACGCGTAAGAGGCTCTTTCGCATGGGAGGTCTCTTTCATCAACGCGATCACGTGGTTGCGGAAGGAGGCCAAATGCTCTCGCTGCGCCTCAAAAGAAGGCATTATGCGCAAAGAGATCGACTCAGGCAGGTAAAACTGCTCCGGAGCGAGTGCCAGGGCGATCAACCTGGTGTAGTCAGAGATCAGCGCAAGACGGGATGGCGAGGCAAAATAGTTGGGTTGCGTACTGGAGACCAGCAAGCAGCCGGCAACCCGGTTAGCATACAGCAGTGGGGTGGCTATCGCACTCTGCTCATTCGCGGCCCGATGAGCAGGAACGCGCATCGTTTCATCGGCAAGGTTCTCTACCGTTGCGGGAAGACATGATGCGACCACATAGCCCGCTAGCGACTCGGCCCCCAAAAAGATTGCCTCTTGCTCCAGATATTCCCAGGGTGGAGTTCCTGAGCCAACACTCTCACGTAGGCTGTGAATGGTTCCATCGCTGGCTTGTGGCATGCACAGCACCATGCGAATGGCTATGCCGATGCGTTCAGGGTCAAGTCGTCGGACGGCATGCTGAAACACTTTGTGGCACAGTGTCCAGAAGAGGAGGGTCTCTGGAGTGCTAGCACGCATTTCCAGCACTTGCATCACAAACGGGTACTCGATCTGCTCCCAGGAGTCAGAGGCTGCGGGCGCAGGAAAACTCATGTGCTCTTGCTCCAGCAGTTCGGCAAGGAGGCTTTGCTGCTCATCCGGTAGGGCCTGGAGCAATTGGCGCAGATTGTGAGGGCGCGGCTTAGACTCACCATTCACCCAGCGATGGAGTGTCACGACACTTATACCCATCGTACCGGCAATCCGCTCACTGGCACCAGGCGCACGCGTGATGTCCCTCAGCAGATCGCGCCAGGAGAGCGGGGCTGACATAGCATTCTTCTTCCGTTGCTTATGCTACAGGTCACTGTACAAGTACTCATCGAGACGAGAGGTACTCATTCTACCGAGGATAGCAGAGAAATGCACAAAAGTCAATTGTTGCATGAGTACACAACAGGGTCGGTGAATGAGTGCTGAGAGGACAATGTTGGTGGCCCTCGCGGTCGCCCTGGTAAGCTTAGCCCTCACTGTTAGCTATCAGGCCAGCCATCATCGCCTCATCAACCAACGGACTACTGACAGTCATATCGCCACCGGCTGCTTTGGAGGCGAAGGTGAGCGAACTATAGGCAATCGACACCTTGACTTCACGGTTGCGCACACCAACTCGTACAGAAGTGCCTTCAACGGCCTCTTTCACGCGGCGTGCCACAATCTCGGCTCCATGCTGCTCAGCGCGAATGACGGCGGTCATAATGCCAGGGCCGTTGACGGAGAGCCTATCTTCTTTGCGCAGTCGTGTGCGCAGGAACGGTAGCAACTTACGAGCGGCCTCGGTCGCCTCGCGATCTTCGCGCTCACGTTGTACATCTGTCCCTTTGGCCCCTGCCAGGATAAAGCGAAAGACAATGACGCTCTGCGCATTGCAAATGCGCCGCATCTTGCGTTCTCCCGCCTCCAAGTCTTTCGTTGAATCTACCATCTGCCAGATGTGGTGCTCCCGCTTACGCGTGAAGTCGTAATAGCCCTGCATTCGTGCGTAAGCCTCCAGTAGCATCGTTCCAAATGTCCACATAGCCTGCTTGGGTGTGCTCATCGTGAAGTCGCGGCAAGCAATGAGTTGGCGCAAGATGGGGCTGACTTTCATAGTAGAGGCTTCATAATTTTGCAGTGTCAGCACTTTGAGATGTCCAGCGTAGATGCGCCGTCGCTGCTTGAGGAAGTCCCGCCGATTGAGCGGCCCCTTGTTGTAGACAACACAGGATGGTTCGTAGAGCTGTTTATACCCCAATTGCGATATAAGAGCCTGGATGGAGATTTCATCTACAGCACTGTTAGTGGGAATACCGGAAATAACATTGCGGAACGCGATAACCTCACCAAGCTTCGGCGAAATTCGCGCTACCCGGTCATGCAGCCGCCACAGCAGATGCACCGAATGTCCCATGAACGTCATCGGATCATTGACCGGAACAGGACGCCCACCAACCATACCAATGGTGGGGTCTTTGAAGGGAGCACAAAGATGCTCTATGGCATGGGTTTCCGGTATCACATCAGCCCCAATCAATACAGCGACCTGGCTGGTAGCTTGTTTCAAGAACAAATTGATAGCAGAGGCTTTTCCCTCGCGCTGCTCTTGCACATACAGATGGACTCTTGGTTCTTGTGCGGCAATTTCTGTAACCAGAGGAACGGTGCGGTCTGTGCAACCACTAGCAACGACAATCACTTCCTCAATGCGCATGGATGGGCCAGTTTGTTCCAGTACCGCACGTATGGTACGTCCAATATTGGCTTCTTCATTATAGGCCATAATTCCTATACTACAGCCAACTGTTGTATCAACCTCTTGCTCTTGTTCAAGTACCTGCATCGATTGATGCTCTTGTGCTACTTTCGGTGCCATAATGAGGCGCACTCCTTGTACTAGCTCCTACAATGCCAGCGTTTCTCTAGTGTTCTTGTTTATTTGAACGTATCAATATACGGCATTCAACGAAACTAGCCCTTTTGATTAGGGTACCATGCTGTTAGCCAGGAATAAAGTGAAAACAGGTTGAGATGTGGTTATAAGTTGGTAAAGATGGTTGTGCTAATCAGGACATTGACAGAAAAATATGCCCAATCTATACTCTTCTGTATGTCAGTTTAGTGTATTAGGTAGAAATGCTTAGCGAAGGTAAATAGAAATGCGCATTCAAGAACATATAAAACTATCTACAGTTGCGGCTGTGATCACGTTGCCTTGGCTCAAGCAGGATGTGTGGATTCCGTTCGCGGCCAGTATTTTCATTGATAGCGACCATTATTTCTGGCACGCGGTAACACAGCGCACGTTGAGCGTGCGAGCCGCTATGCGCTACTTTGGACAAGCTGATCCGCCACAGAGGCCGATGGCGAAGTTTCTCCACCGTCCACTCGTGCTGGGGCCACTAGTACTGGTTGCAACGCTCACTCGTTCCAGGACACTCTGGCTCATCCTCGCCGGACTTCTGTTCCATGTCAGCCTGGACGCTATCCACATCAGCCAGATGAGCCATCTCAAACAATCTTTAGGTGAACAGGCCGACACTACTTGTCCAGCCTGTGGTCAGCCTTGCGACAGATTACAACTGCACACTGTTTATTTCGCGCCCAACATATTCGACCGCTATAACCCACAGCATTTTGTGGTGCTATGCCCCTCCTGCCATGGGAAGGCGCATCAACGAAATGTAACACCTCGACGTAGCTATAGGAGTATGATATAATCACGCGGACAAACACTATGTGCATTTACACGAAAGTGAGGAAATATCCTTGGCAGCAGTATGGCTTCCAGCACTTCGCATCATTGAGATTATTCTTTGCATCGCCGTTATCCTCTTCATTCTGCTACAGGTACGTGGGGCCGGGTTGGGCAGTGCCTTCGGTGGCAGTAGTGCGGGTTCGGTGTTTAAGACGCGACGTGGCGTAGAACGTTTAATTTTTAACTTGACCATCGTCTTCGTGGTCCTGTTCGCCATCGTCTCTTTACTCAGTGCATTGCTTCACTAACACGTTTCAACAGTGGTCTGTGGGGAAAGACGGCAGACATAGCACGAGGAAGGCGCGACTCTTCCCGGCTATGTTGTTATGCCTCTTTGTCCTTTTTTTGGGGAGTTGCAGTTCGCTCATTACGGGTGGGACAGCCGGTACCCAACCGATCGGCGTACAGCAAGTCCCGAAAGCACGCCTGACCTATGTGGCTATCGGCGCATCAGACACCTTTGGTGTCGGGGCCGATGACCCATCAACACAAAACTGGCCCGCAGACTTAGCGGCAACAATGGGTTCTGGTGTGCGCCTGGTCAATCTCGGTATACCTGGGATACTTTTACATCAGGCTCTGAGCGTCGAGGTGCCGATCGCGCTTGATGCCCATCCTGATCTAGTAACCATCTGGTTGGCGGTCAACGACCTGGCTAGCAATGTTCCCATCGCTAGCTATAGCAATGACCTTGACGTACTGGTGAGCCGTATCCAGGCCGCGGCACCACATGCACGCATAGCGATTGCCAACGTGCCGGACTTGACGCTCTTACCTTATTTTCTCAATTCCACCGACCCTCAGACAATCACCACGCAAGTACAGGCGTACAACACCGCTATTGCTGCAATCGTAAAACGTCACCACGTAATAGAAGTTGACTTGTACTCGCAGTGGAGTGCGCTCCGTAACCATCCCGAATATATTAGCGACGATGGACTACATCCCAGTACACTTGGCTACACGCAAATTGCTGAGCTCTTTTCCCAGGCACTACAGGTTGGACAGGGCGGACAATGACTGAACTTTTTGGCATCCCAATTGACACACTCACAACGGTTTTGCTGGTGGCAACAGCGGTCATTATTGGCGTTGTCATTTTGCTGGCTCTCGGCAACCTCATCTTTTTTAAAATTGGTGTGCGTAACATTCCACGTCGTCGCACACAAATGTGGCTGATTGTCTTTGCCCTCATGCTCTCAACAACGTTGATCTCCAGCGTGCTGGCCACAGGTGATGTGATCACGGGTGCAGTCCAGAGCGTGGCGGTCTATAACCTGGGCAACATAGACGAGACAATCCAGGGTGGGCATGGAGACCTGGGATTTTTCTCGGATGGCACATACTACCGTCTCCTGGACCTGAAAAAGATCGATCCTGATATCGCAGCCATAGGGGCCGCGATGGTTGAGCCTAACCTGTTGGTAGCAGACGAGACCTCGCGCCAGGTACGTTCAAAAGTTACTGCCCTGGCCCTTATCCCTGGTAGTGAGCAGGATTTTGGCGGAATGCAGGCAGTAAATGGCACAAAACAACACTATTCCACAGCGACCTTACGGGGCAATGATGTCTACCTCAATCAAACCACGGCCACCTTGCTCAACGCGCACGCGAACGATCTCATCTACCTCTACTCGCAGCGGTGGCCCGGACAACGCTACCTGATGCACGTCGTCGCCATTGTCGCCGACGGTGGATTAGCGGGTGGTGCTCCCTATATCATCAGCAACATACAGTTCTTTCGCGCTATCGAGAACCGCTATGATGATATTACCGAAGTTTACATCGGCAATCGCGGCGGTGGCGGTGTCAATGGAGTGAATCTTTCCGATCAGGTTGCCCAACGCTTGCGCCATTGGACTCCCGGTGATGTCCATATCAACCAGGTCAAATTACAAGGTGTACAGAATTCGCAAAATGCCGAGGATATCTTTTCGCGTATCTTTGCTCTCTTCAGTCTCTTTGCCCTGGCGATTGGCCTTCTGCTAATCTTCCTCATCTACGTCCTACTGGCGGCAGAGCGGCGGGCAGAGATGGGCATGGCAAGGGCCATTGGCGTGCAACGCAAACACCTGATCTTGATGTTCCTCTTTGAAGGGACGGTCTATGATCTCCTGGCATCATTGCTGGGATTGGCTGTCGGCATAGGTATGGGTGCCTTGCTCGTCTTGTTCCTCGGCCCCATCCTGGCCCGTTTTAATTTTCCGCTCAAGCTGACATTTCAGCCGCACAGTTTGGTTATTGCCTACTGCCTGGGCGTCGTCTTCACCTTCTGCTCGGTTGCCATCTCGTCCTGGTTGGTGAGCCGTATGACGGTAGTTGAAGCTATGCGCGACCAACCGGAGCCTGGTCAGAACGCTCTGTCCCTGGGCGAAAATTGCTTGCAACTGTTCGCTTTAGTGCGTACTCTTTTCGTCCGTCATGCGAAAAAACCTTTACGGCGCGTGCGGCGCATCCTACTGGAACAGGTTCCCGATATCCTCATCGGACTGGTGCGTTCGCTGGTATTGCTGGGCTTCTTGCCATTGCTGGCAGGCTATTGGCTGATGCAACAAGGGTTAGAACAGACATTGATATCCTACTTCTCGCTTGGCCTCTCACTGATTGTGCTTGGGAGTGGCCTACTCATCAAAGCAGGGCTGGAAGTTATCTTCCGCTATGGCAGTGCAGCATGGTCTAAGAACGCAATGCGCAATGGGAAAAAGCAGCAGCCAAATGTACTGAGGCAGAAAGCCATTGCCAATAAGATTTTTGCGGCCTTGACAGGGCTAACGCTCGTTGCCTATTGGGCCTTGCCCTTCGATGTCCTGGCACGCCTGGGCTTACCGCGTTTTTCTGGTGGCATAGAAATCTTCTTTCTGGCAGGCTTTATGATGGTACTGGGAACGACCTGGGTGTTGCTCACGAACGCTGAATTGCTTATCCGTCCATTGCTCTGGCTCTGTATGAGGTTGCCAGGACTCTATATCCTCACACGACTCGCCTCCGCTTATCCCCTCCACCGACGCTTCCGTACCGGCTTAAGCGTGGTAATGTTTAGCCTGGTCGTCTTTGCTATGACAGTGATGGCCGTGATTACCAATGCCATGCAGAATACTTACGCCAATATTGATACGCAGACGGGAGGATACGATATTCAGGCGGTCACGTACTTCAAACCCATACCTGACCTGCAATCCGCTTTAGTGCAGCACGGCATCAATCCCAACGACTTTGCCTCGATTGGCGTGCAGACTTCGACGGCGGTAGGGGTCATACAACTGAGTAATAGCAACCCCGCCTGGAAAATTTATCCGGCCAACGTGGTGAGCGGTGGTTTTTTAAACGGCTATGGTATCCACCTATCGGCACGAGCACAGGGTTTCACCAGTGATGCCGCTGTCTTTCAAGCGTTACAAGCACATCCAAACTATGCGCTCATTGATAGCAGTGCTCTGCCAAACCGGCCCGATAGCGTCGTCAATGCCCCTGTCTATGATCCCAATGCCCCCTCTCCAGCTGATGCCAACGTACCCGTGCAACCACCCGGCTTTAACACACCCTATACATTCTCTATCAGTGGTATCTATCAAGGCGATACTACTTTTTCGGCTATTCCGCTATGGGTCACTAGAGTACAAACCGATTCTCCCACTACTCCGCCGTCGGCCTTCACAGCAGCGGCCAAGCTCACCATCATTGGTGTAGTCGATAACAGCGATAGCAGCCATTTTGGGCTATACATCCCCAACGCGTCCTATCTCGACAGCATCAATGCCACCACGCCAGAGGCACAGACGTATTACTTTAAAGTGGCTCCTGGACAAGACAAACGGGCATTGTCGCTGGCACTTGGTTCAGCATTTCTCGATTATGGCATGGAGACCACGGTACTGGAAGATGCTATCTGGCAAATACGCGGCCCGCGCATCTTCCTGAGCAACGTCCTATTGGCTGTAGTTGGCTTGACCTTACTGCTGGGAGTCACGGCCCTCGCCATTACCGGTACACGGGCGGTGATCGAGCGGCGGCAACAAATCGGCATGATGCGTGCATTGGGTTGTGGTCGCCGCCTGCTGCAAGGTTCCTTCCTCTTAGAGTCTTTCATGGTCGGTGCGACAGGCAGTATCCTGGGTGTTACGCTCGGCCTGATACTCTCAAACAACATCTTCGCGGCCAATTTCTTTGAACAATTCAATACAGGGCTGACCTTTAGCATCCCCTGGCAAGAGCTGGGACTCATCGTAGGCATCGCCCTATTGGCCTCATTCCTTGGTGCCATCCTACCCGCCTGGCAAGCCGGTCGCATCTCACCCGCCGAGGCGATAAGGTACCAGTAAGGAAGAGAATACAAAATAGTGAGTGATGAGGGGGTTTGTCGCCACGGAGGCG
>JBPCJY010000145.1:0-14491 GCA_051004815.1 Ktedonobacteraceae bacterium | reverse complement strand
GGAACAGAGGTTGAACCACGGCAAACGCATCCGACCCACTCACACGGATCACACCTATACCCCCGACGCCCGGCGGGGTAGCAATTGCTGCAATCGTGTCGTTCTGCATAGGGCGATTATACAATAGCGGGTCAACGGGGTCTAGCGAGCGGAGATTGGATGCTTTCATGATGGCGTCGGTACGCTTTCACATAGGTCCTTTATGAAAATCCGAACTCTTGTAGAGCGGGAGGATAGGAAGGCGTCCGCAAACGCCTTTTCTTCTTGCAACTTTCACAACGTTCATTCGTTATTATATTGGGAAACAACGATTTTGTTTTCTGGTAGCGAAACCAAAAGCTGTTACGTGACGTAGTGTATTTGTATAAGGGGAATATACATGATTTCCATTGAACGATCACGAAACCAGAAAACTTACTATCTCCAATAGACACCTCATCAAGCTGAGGGCGAATGAACGTTGTGTATCCTATTCCCAGATCTAGACTGGAGGATATCCACTACAATTACATAAAATGTCATATTGTGGAACAAAAATCCCTGTAGAGTAAGCGTGTAACCTGTTACCGTACAGATAGCATGAAATAGCTTTTTGTTCAGTTATTTCGCTGATTAATCTATCGATGTTTATAAATTTAACTGGAATATATTATCCAGGTTAGTTACCTCTGAAAATTAATTTAGCTCGTAATGATGACTTTATTGTGTAACACACTTAGCATATCTACCATTGATCACAGTGTTCAACTAGTTACAAGGAGAATATATTATGTGCCTCAATAAATCAGAGCTTATGCATGATACTAGCGATACCCAAATACCCATCGATTCCAGGGGAGGAAAGAAGCTTCCCACGGATACATCCTCATTGTCGCAGTCTGCCTTGCAACAGTTAACAGCATGGAATGCTACGGAGAAGGATTATCTTCAAGATACTTGCATTCCGCAGTTAGTGGCAATGCAAGCTGAAGCCACTCCTGATGCAGTAGCGTTGGTGATGGGTACGCAACTACTTAGTTACAAGGAGTTGAACCAGCGTGCTAACCAGCTTGCCCATTATCTACAGGCACTTGGCGTAGGTCCTAACGTGCTTGTGGGTTTGTGTGTGAAGCGTTCGCTGGATATGGTGGTGGGATTGTTGGGTATTCTCAAAGCGGGCGGGGCCTATGTTCCATTGGATCCAACGTATCCTGCTGACCGTATCGCCTTCATGTTAGCGGACGCACAGGTTCCTGTGTTGATCACACAGCAGGATATAGTGACACACCTCTCCGCGCAGACAGCGAAGGTCATTTGCATGGATAACGCTACAACAGTGCTGGACCAACAGAGTGTGACAGAGCCAATTTCTTCTGTCACCGCTTATGACCTTGCCTATGTCATTTATACCTCTGGCTCTACTGGTCATCCCAAGGGTACACAAATCACGCACAGTGGGCTGCTTAATCTTGTATACTGGCATCGACGTGCGTTTGAGGTCACATCCAAAGATAGGGCAACGCAAGTGAGCAGCCCAGCATTTGATGCAACGGGTTGGGAGCTTTGGCCTTACCTCACGGCTGGTGCGAGCATGTATCTGCCTGATGAGGATACTCGTGTTACACCCACATCACTGCGTGATTGGCTGGTACACAACGATATTACCATTTCTTTTCTGCCAACTGTGTTAGCAGAAAGTATCATGACGCTGGAGTGGCCTGCCACAACTTCACTACGTTTTCTACTCACTGGTGCTGACACATTGCATCACTTCCCACCGTCTACCTTACCTTTTGCATTGATCAATAACTATGGTCCTACTGAGGCGACCGTCGTAGCCACGTCCGGGCGCGTGTTTCCTCTGTCCGACAGTTCCAACACTGCTGGCGTACTCTCTATCGGGCGTCCCATCGACAATACACAAATCTATATTCTGAATGAACATTTGCAGCCAGTTCCCATTGGTGAAACAGGCGAACTGTACATTGGGGGAGCTGGCGTGGCTCGTGGCTACCTCAACCATCCCGAACTCACAGAGGAGCGGTTCATCCAGCATCCCTTTAGTAGCGATCCCAATGCACGCCTCTATAAGACCGGCGATCTGAGCCGCTACCTGCCCGATGGACAGATTGTGTTCATGGGACGGAGCGACTATCAGATCAAAATTCGCGGTTTTCGCATCGAACCGGATGAAATTGTCGCTGCCCTCAATGAGCATCCAGCCGTACAGACGAGCATCGTTGTCGCTCGTGAAGATAGTGTTGGCGACAAACAACTGGTTGCTTACATAGTACCGACTGCTGAAATAAACGTCTCAGCCAGTTCTTTACAAGATATGCTTGCAGCGCGTTTGCCTGCCTATATGATACCGACAACGTTTGTGATACTTGCATCACTACCGCTTACCCCAAATGGCAAGATAGACCAGTCGGCTTTACCAGTTCCAGACGCACTCAATACCTTACGCAATGAAGTCGCCACCGAGCCGAGTACCCCGATAGAGGAGCAACTCGTCAACCTTCTGGCTCCCCTTCTCAGCCTGGATCAGGTGGGCATAGATGACAACTTTTTTATGCTTGGCGGTCATTCCTTGCTCGGTACACAACTCATTGCACGAATTGCGGACACCTTTGGGGTAACAATGACGCTCCGTACTCTGTTTGAAGCACCAACAGTACGAGAGTTGTCCTCCGAGATCGAAGAGCTCATTATTGCCAAAGTGGAGGCGATGAGCGACGACGAAGTACAGCGTATTCTCGGATGAAAGCACAGCGTATCATTTAGTCAGCTCAGTCTATGCATGGAGTAACGCAAATGACTACACATAAGGGATTTACGTCTACAACAAAGAAGCAAAGTAATGTGTTGAGCCTTTACCATTTGCTTGATCCTGAGATACTAGCCAACCCTTACCCTTTATATCATCAACTTCGTACCGAAGACCCGGTTCACTGGGATCCCTTTTTACATGCATGGGTCGTGACTCGCTATGCTGATGTAATCACCGTATTCCAGCGGTTCTTAGCCAATCGTACACCTACACCCGAACAGTTAACGACGCTCGGTCTGGAAAAGTTGACGCCACTGGCACGCGTGATGGTGCATCAAATGCTTTTTCTCGATCCGCCTGCTCATGGACGAGTAAGAGGTTTGGCATCAAAGGCATTTACGCCGCGCCGCGTGCAAGTCTTAAGCTCTCACATTCAAGAGATTACCGATAGCTTATTGGATGCGGTACAGGGCAGAGGCGAAATGGATATCATCGCCGACCTGGCCTATCCTCTTCCTGCCATTGTCACGGCTGAGTTGTTGGGTGTGCCAACTTCAGATTGGAAGCAACTCACCCTGTGGTCAGCCGATTTCGCGCAGGTGCTTGGCAATTTCCAGCATAATCCGGACAGTGCGGCGCAGGTGATACGTAGCCTGGAAGAGATGATTGTCTATTTCCGTGCGGCCATACGTGAGAATGAGCAGCATCCTCATGAAGGACTCATCAATGCGCTAATGACCGCCGAACAAGATGGTGATCGACTCAGCGAAGATGAAGTAATTGCTAACACCATCGTGACGATGGTCGGAGGTCAGGAAACAACAACTAACCTGATCGGTAATGGCATTCTCACCCTGCTGCGCCATCCAGACCAGCTCGCTAAACTGCGCTCTGACCTGTCTTTGATTCCGTCGGCAGTCGAAGAACTGTTGCGCTACGAAAGTCCCAGCCAGCATACGGCACGTCTGGCTCCAGACGACCTGCAACTGGGCGGAAAAACTATTCGTAAACGCCAGGCGGTCATTGCAGTAATGGGTGCAGCAAACCATGATCCAGAGCGGTTCCCCGATCCAGACAAGCTCGATATATGTCGCCAGGACAATCGACACGTAGCCTTTGCATGGGCCAGCCACTTTTGCTTCGGTGCACCCTTAGCTCGAATCGAGGGCCAAATTGCCTTCGAGACGGTGTTACGGCGGATACCTGCACTGCGTTTACAGCCAGGGCCTATCACCTGGCGCGAAAACTTAGGATTGCGTGGTCTGACTGCTCTGCCTGTATCGTTTTAATTTTCTCTTAAACTGAAACTTTTGACTCTGGGGGGGCAAAAAAATCAGTGAAGCAGCTATGTTCTTAAAGGTAATGCTGCAAGCCCCTTGCCACTATAAACGGAAGCACTTACATGTTACATACCAAAGATTCTACTGAGGCCCGACGTGCCTTGCTGACAAAATATATGCGCGGCGACCTTCAAAAAACCGCAACACCGCCAGAACGTATTCCTCGACGCACGCAGGAAGGGTCAGTACCGCTTTCCTTTGGACAGCAACAATTATGGCTCCTCGACCAACTGATGCCGAATACCCCTCTTTATACAGAGTGCGTCACTGTCCATCTGCCCGGTCCCCTCAATGTAACAGTGCTTGAACAAAGTTATAACGAGATACTCAGCCGTCATGAAGCATGGCGCACGAGCTTTCCGCTGGTAGATGGACAACCTGTACAATTGATTCATCCCGCGGTGCCCGTTTCACTTCCGCTAGTGGACTTACGTCACCTACCCGAGTCTGAGCGAGAAACCGCAGCTCAACGCCTGGTCACAGAGGACGCTGCGCGTCCTTTCGACCTGATCAATGGACCGCTTCAGCGTGCGACGTTAGTGCGCTTAGGGGACGAGCAACACCAGTTGCTTTTGACGCTGCACCATATCATCTTCGATGGATTTTCCTTATATCAAGTATTTCTGCCCGAACTGCGTACTCTTTACGAGGCTTTCGAGCAAGGGCAAGCTTCGCCTCTGCCAGCATTGCCTACTCAGTATGCCGACTTTACCCTCTGGCAACGGACACGGATGCAAGGAGAATTGCTCTCAGAACAACTGAACTACTGGAAAAAACAACTAGCGAATGCACCTGAGCTGCTGGCTTTGCCGACGGACCATCCGCGTCCAGCAACCCCATCGTACCAAGGAATGATTCACGAGGTGGTGCTCTCTGAAAGTTTGACCAGCGCACTGAGGAAGATGAGTCGCAGGGAAGGAGTCACGCTCTACACTACGCTTTTAGCAGCATTCAACACGTTGTTGTATCGCTATGTTGGGCAGGACGACATTTTGGTTGGAACGGCAAGTGCCGGTCGCAATCGTTCGGAATTCCAGGATATGCTCGGCGTTTTCATCAATATGCTGGTTCTACGCACACCCATTACAGGCGATCTCAGTTTCCGCGACCTGTTGCGCCGGGAGCAAGCGATCACGCTTGAGGCACAGACATACCAAGATGTTCCTTTCGAGTACCTGGTCAAAGAGCTCCAGCCGAGGCGCAGCGTGGGACAGAATCCATTGTTTCAAGTGCTCTTGATACTCGAACCTTCTCCCTCGGCCCATGCGTCGGGCTGGACAGTGACACATAAGGGTGGCGAAACAGGCACTGCCAAATTCGATTTGTCCTTGATAATAGAGGAAAATCCGGAAGGGCTGATCTGCCGCTTCGGGTACAGAACCAACCTGTTTGACGCCGCAACTATCGAGCGTATGGGGGGACACTGGCAGACGCTGCTCCATAGCATTGTGCGCGACCCCTGGCAAACTATAGGACAACTTCCTCTCTTGACCGAGGCGGAGCGGCAGCAACTCCTGGTTAATTGGAACGCTACCGCAACCGACTATGCAGGCCCGTCGTGTATTCATCAGATGTTCGAAATTCAGGTCGAGCAAACTCCCGATGCACCCGCTCTCGTCTTCGAAAACGAGCAGCTGACGTATCGAGAGCTGAATACGAAGGCGAACCAGCTTGCCCATTGCTTGCAGCATCTGGGAGTAGGATCAGAGGTGCTGGTGGGTCTCTATCTGGAGCGTTCCCTGGACATGATGGTTGCCCTTCTGGGCATCCTCAAGGCGGGTGGAGCATATGTGCCACTAGACCCCACCTTCCCAACCGAGCGCATTGGCTTTATGCTCACGGACGCACAGGTGCCTGTCCTGGTCACACAGCAGTCACTGGTGTCTAGGCTCCCTGAACACAACGCCCATGTTCTCTGCCTGGATACCGACGGGAATGACATTGCTCTGATGAGTCAAGCGAACCCATCGAGTGAGGTAATGGGTGAGAACGCGGTGTATGTGATCTATACCTCAGGCTCCACGGGAAAACCAAAGGGAGTGGTCATTGAACATCGACACCTGTCGAATTACCTGCATGGGATTGTGCAGCGACTCGATATCCCCATTGGCAGCAGCTTTGCCTCTGTTTCTTCGCTGGCGACGGATTTGGGGAATACGGCGATCTTTCCTTCCCTCTGTACAGGTGGATGCCTGCATATCATCTCGCGGGAGCGGGCCATCGACCATCAGGCCCTGGAGGATTACTTCAGCAGGCACGAGATCGATTGCCTCAAAATCACACCTTCTCATCTCGCAGCCCTCCTAGCTTCGTCTCAAACAGGGCGTATCATGCCACGTCAACGGCTGATTATCGGTGGAGAAGCTTTTTCCTGGGAATGGGTTAACAAGCTGCGAGCCCTGGCCCTTGACTGCACGATCTTCAACCATTATGGCCCCACAGAGTCTACGGTTGGGGTACTGGCCTATCGTGTGCCGCAAGAACCAGACGAGCGGACGTACACGACAACACCCATGGGTCGTCCGATTGGCAATACACAGGTCTACCTGCTCGATACATATCAACACCCTGTTCCCATTGGAGTTGCCGGCGAAGTGTATATCGGCGGGGCGAGTGTTGCACGAGGCTATCTCAATCGGCCAGAGTTAACGACGGAAAAGTTCCTTGTCAACCCCTTCACTGCCGATTGCGGTGGGCGCATGTACCGAACGGGTGACCTGGCACGCTATCTGCCCATTGGAAACATTGAGTTTCTGGGCCGTATTGACGACCAAGTCAAAATTCGTGGCTTTCGTATCGAATTGGGTGAGATTCAGGCGATGCTGAGTAATCATCCCACAGTACGAGAGGCGGTAGTGATAGCGCGAGAAGATACGCCCGGCAACAAATACCTGGTTGCCTACATTGTTCCAACGCAGGAACATGCTTCCACTACTACATCGATACATGTCTATCTACAAGAGAGGTTGCCGGCACATATGGTACCAACAAGCTTCATGATGCTCGATGCTCTTCCCTTGACAGCGAGTGGCAAGGTGAACCGTCTTGCGTTGCCAGCACCAGACATGTCGCAGCGTGCAGTGGAGGAGACGTTTGCTATTCCCACGCAGCCAATACATTTTCAGTTGATCAAGATTTGGGAAGAGTTGTTAGATGCACGACCTATCGGCATCACGGATAACTTTTTCTTTCTCGGTGGACATTCATTATTAGCGGCCCGCCTTGTTGCCCGCATGGAGCAGGTCTTTGGTAAAAAAGTGCCTCTCGCCACGCTGTTTTCAAAGCCAACGATAGAGCAACTTGCGCAGATTCTCCTGGAGCAAGAAGTGATCCATCCTTCGTCTCCCATTGTGGCGGTTCAGGCTAGTGGTACGAAACGCCCCTTTTTCTACTTACATGGAGATTATAAAAGTGGAGCTTTCTACTGCTTGCCTTTGGCACGCGATTTAGGAGGCGATCAACCATTTTATGCACTTGAACCACCCAAAGTTGATGGCTTGCAGTATCCGTCCAGCTTAGAGGAGATGGCCGCTACGAACATCCAATTAATACGAACCGTTCAACCAGAGGGTCCCTACCTCTTGGGTGGCTTCTGCAATGGAGGGTTGATAGCCTATGAAATGGCACGGCAACTTCATACACAAGGGGAGAGCGTTGACCTGCTGCTTTTGATAGACCCTACTCCTGTTGGCTATGCCAGATTGCCTTATCGTATGGTCACTCGCTTAGGCAACTTGATCGGGCTAAGTCAGCACAAGCAACACTACTTGTTTCTATGGTTGCGGCACGCTTATAAATATCTGCTTCACTTCTATCGCTATAGCAAATATCCTCACTACAGAGGTCTACAGGCTGAACTGAATGCTGAGCAGATTTATGCGGAAGGCGGCATTATTGCCGCCTTAAAATCGCTGTTTGAATTGCAGTGCGGACAGGGTGTAGAACACTTTCAGACCGACAAACAGGTCGTATCTGGCAGCAAGCATGGCACATTGAGAGAAGCTCTTCTCAAGCTGCGCTCGATTTTCCCGGAGGCGTTTTTCCCACCATTTGAAACCCTATCTCATATCTGGGAAGGAATGTTCCATTGGTCGGTAACGGATTACGAGCCAGGACCTTTTCCTGGCAAAAGTACTTTCTTTTTCACCAAAGATGGTGAAAAACACAAAAAGACATGGCATACGCTAGCGAAAAAGAAAGATAAAGCGGTAGAGATTCATATCATTGCTGGTACGCATGATACCTGCAAAACGGAGTATCTCCATCATTTTACCGAGCAACTGCATCTTTGTCTTAGCAAGGCACAAGCAGTTACCGCTGATTCATAATGCGAAAGCTAGAAATATCAGGTATTGTAGTGCTTTATATATTTGGTACATCGAAATATATTAAATTGAAGGTAGATATAGATGGAAACAAATCAAGAATATCCACGCATTAGCGTTGTGATTCCTGCACGAAATGAGGCAACAAACCTTCAACATGTGTTAATACATATCCCGTCAACAGTATATGAGGTTATCCTTGTTGACGGTCACTCAACTGATGATACTACGACAGTGGCAGAGCAATTGTTACCATCTGTTCGCATTATTCCTCAAACGGGCCATGGGAAGGGAAACGCGCTGCGCACTGGATTTTCCGCTTGTACCGGTGACATTATTGTCACATTGGATGCCGACGGCTCAGCCGACCCAAGCGAGATACCGCGTTTTGTTGAGGTATTGATGGGAGGATATGATTTTGCAAAAGGCTCCCGTTTTATTCCAAATGGTGGTAGTGATGACATTACCCTGCTACGGAACCTGGGGAACCTGTGCTTATGCATGTTAGTTAATACTCTTTTCCGCACACTCTATAGCGACCTGTGTTACGGCTATAATGCCTTTTGGAAAAGTTGTCTTGATCAGTTATACCTGGATTGCGATGGCTTTGAGATTGAGACGCAGATCAATTTACGTATGTACAAAGCCAATCTGAAAATCATCGAGGTACCCAGCTTTGAACGTCGACGCATTAATGGTCAAAGTAATCTCAAAACTTTCCGTGATGGTTGGCGTGTACTCAAAACGATTGTGAGAGAGCGATTGCAAACGCCTCCAACACTAGCTCTGCCGCATACTTCAACGCCTTTGTATAACATTGCTGATGAGCCCACCGCACCGCAAAAGGCGATCACACTATGATAAATGTGGCATCTCTATCAGTTATTATCTGCGCTTACACAGAGGAACGATGGAATGATCTGGTAGCAGCCGTAGAATCGCTCCAGCTCCAACATACTCCTCCCTGTGAAATTATTGTGGTTATTGATCACAACCCTGCACTGCTGGAACGGGCGCAGAAGCGCATACCTGGCATTATCGTGCTAGAGAACAAAGCGCAGCGCGGCTTATCCGGTGCGCGAAACAGTGGCGTTGCCATCGCACAAGGAACATACATTGCCTTTTTTGATGATGACGTCATAGCTGAGCCAGATTGTCTCGCATGGTTACTACAATATTGTGCAGACACTCAGGTATCAGGCGTAGGTGGAAAAGCTGAGCCGTTATGGTCAGAGCAACAACCGGCCTGGTTACCAGAGGAATTCTACTGGGTCATCGGTTGTAGCTACCGGGGTTTACCTGAAACTAGTGCCGCGGTGCGTAATCCCTTTGGGTGTTGCTGTTGTTTCCGCCGAGAAGTGTTCGAGGAAGTGGGGGGATTCAGACCTGAAATTGGACGGATAGGGAAACATCCCCTGGGTTGTGAGGAGACTGAACTGTGCATAAGAGCTAAACAGCATTGGCCTCAACACAGCTTCATGTATGAGCCACGAGCCAAGATACGGCACCGTGTTCCGACCTATCGAACAAGTTGGCACTACTTTCGCTCGCGTTGCTACGCTGAAGGTCTCTCGAAAGCCATAATCGCCCAGTATGTAGGCGCACAAGATGCTCTTGCATCTGAACGTTCCTATGTACGGCGAACGCTACCACAGGGAATTGTGCGTGGCTTGCGAGATGCGCTTATTCATCGTGACGGAACTGGACTTGGACGAGCAGGAGCTATTACGGTTGGTTTGACAACAACGATGGCAGGCTATCTGGTTGGGAAAGCCACACTACAGATAACAAAACTGCGGAGCAGGATCACCGACAAAAAGGAGCTTTTTAGTGACGCTGAAACGCCACCGCCTATTATGTTTAAGATGCGAGATGAGAAAGAATACAATGAGCCTTCATCGGTGCAAGCAATGCAGGGAAGGGGATGCAAATGAAGCACTTGAGCAGAGAAAAAGCAGAGGATTCAATTGCTACAGATGAGGCATTAAGCTATGTACCGATGCTTATAGCGGAAGTTGAACTAGGGCAACCACTGCTCCCCCTATCCGCTTGTGATGAGGAAACCGGTCGCACGTATGAACGCGCACTCTGCCTCGTTCGCCTGCATACGCAACCGCTCGGTATGCTGGAGTTAGCACTAGACGTGTACGAGACACCTCCCAACATCTATGCTCAGCACATCTGGAACGCCTTGGGAGAAACTATTCTTGAGCATTTGCAACAAGACGGACTTCCTCCAGTAACGGGGCTGAATGCTCAGGGTCTAGGGAGTGCGGGTACGCCTCTTTGTATTGAGGAGCGCGACACATTTTTCACCTCTGCCCCATTCGTGAGCGTCATTGTCCCAACTCATGAGCGTACCGAACAACTACGTTCCTGTTTGCAATCACTGCTGTCCTTACATTACCCGACATATGAAATCATCATCGTAGATAATGCACCGCGCACAAATGCAACCGCGGATTTTATTGGGCAAACCTACCGCGACGTTCCATGTATCCGCTATATTTGTGAAGAACGCCCAGGTGCTTCTGAGGCACGTAATCGCGGTATCATGGCAGCGAGAGGAGAGATACTGGCTTTTACCGATGACGATGCGGTAGTTGATCCCTACTGGTTGATTGAGTTGGTCAGGGCTTTCAGTAGTGCCGACGATGTTGCGTGCGTCACGGGTCTCGTCCTACCCCTGGAACTTGAAACCCCTGCACAGTTCTGGTTCGAGGAATATGGCGGGTTTAGTAAGAATTTTAGCAGGCGTATCTTTGATATGGCACAGCATTATCCTGAATTACCCTTGCACCCTTTTACCGCGGGACAATTTGGCTCCGGCGTCTGTATGGCCTTCACCAGGGCCTTCCTCCTGAGTGTCAATGGATTTGATCTCGCTCTTGGGCCAGGAGTCCCGGCACGAGCAGGTGAAGACCTGGCACTCTTCTTTCAGGCGATCATGCATGGTCACACATTAGTGTACACTCCTGCAGCACTGCTCTATCACCTTCATCGCCGCGATTATACAAGTTTACGCCAGCAAATGTACAGCTATGGTGTTGGGTTAGCAGCATATCTCACAAAGAATATCTGTGATACCCCTCGATTGCTGTTTGATTTTGCCAGCAAAGTGCCTTACGGCCTCTACTTCACGTTAAGTAATCGCTCATCGAAGAACAAAAAGAAATCATCACACTATCCCAAAGAACTGACAAGGCTTGAGCTAGCAGGGATGCTGTATGGACCATTTGCCTATGTACGCCAACGCTGGTCAATGCGTATCATTCGCAAGGCAGAGCACCCAATCAAAACGTCCAACACCTCCTTCGTGGCACAAATTGCGCCTTTCAGAAGAGAGAACTATCAAAGATTGCTTTCACAGGAAGAGGAGCAGCGTGAAAAACGTCGTGTATAAATGGTTAAAAACGAATAGCGTGATGTTTTTGAATGCCGGGTCATTAGTTGGCACGACAGCGGTAACATCAATGCTTGGCTTTGTCTATTGGTGGGCAGCGGCACGGCTGTTCCCTCCCGAAACTATAGGCTTCGCCTCTGCCACAATCTCGGCAATGACGCTGCTTGCCAGCATGAGCATACTGGGCTTGGGGACCTTGTTGATTGGCGAGGTGAAACGCCACCCGGGTAAAGAAATGTCTCTTATCAGTGCTGCGCTGCTTCTTGTCGGTGTGGTAGGGGGAGGCGCAGGTATTCTTTTTACGCTGATTGCGCCTTTTATCTCAGCTGACTTCCGGCCTTTGAGTGCAAGCTTGCAAAATATTTTGCTTTTCGCAGGTGGGGTCTGTTTTAGCGCAATTACATTAGTGCTTGACCAGGCACTTATCGGACTCCTCCGTGGCGAGTTGCAGCTTTGGCGCAATACACTTTTTGCAGCGATAAAACTGGCTGCGCTCTTTGGGGCAAGCCTCTGGCTGTCACATGCCGTAGGGTTGTCGATATATAACACATGGACACTAGGAAATATACTCTCGCTGGGGGTTCTTACCGCATTCGTGCTATCGAAACGCAAATGGTCTGGCAGAAAATATCTGCCGCACTGGGGATTGCTGCGTGAACTCAAAGCAGCCGCGTTACAACATCACATTCTCAATTTGATCATTCAGGCTCCTGCATTAGCTTTGCCCATATTCGTCACGGCCTTGCTTTCAACAAGGGCGAATGCCTGGTTTTACATCGCCTGGATGATTACCAGTTTTCTCTCTGTCGCCTCCCAGGCCCTTTCGACCGTCCTCTACGCAGAAACTGCAACACAATCCGACAAACTGGCACAAAAGACTCGATTGACGATAAGCGTTGCCTTCGTGATATGTGTGCTAGCAAATTTTGTATTACAGCTTGGAGCAAAACAGGTGTTAGGAGTATTCGGCCATGACTACGCTGAACAGGCATTGTTGCCCCTTCGTATCTTGAGCCTGGCGGTTTTTCCATCTATTATCAAAAACAACTTTATCGCCATATGCCGTATTCAGAACCGATTAGTCCAAACTATGTTGCCTTTGCTAGCCTGTGGAATTCTTGAATTAAGCTTCGTTACCATCGGTGTCCATTTCGGTGGTTTGGCAGGATTAAGTCTAGGATATGTTATTGCACTGTTTATCGAAGCAATCTGTATGTTTAGCGCAGTATACAAAATAGCACGGTTCACACATACGTCCACATCAGAGGATAGACAAGATAGAGATATACAGAATACACAGAATGCAGATGATGCGGTAGGGGGAAAGCAGTGCGTATCTTAATGCTGGCCCAATTCTATCGGCCCCATGTAGGGGGAGAAGAACGCTATGTACGCGATCTCAGCATCGAGCTTGTAGCGCGGGGGCATGACGTTGCGGTTGCTACACTTTGGCAGGAGGGTCTGCCAGTATTCGAGTGTGATGAAGGAGTGCGTGTCTATCGTATTCGTGCCTCAATGCAACGAGTGGACGCAGTTTTCAGCGAAAAAACACGGCGGCACGCGCCACCATTTCCTGATCCAGGGGCGATGCGAGAACTACGCTCCATTATCATGCGGGAACGTCCTGCAATCGTTCATGCTCATAACTGGATGGTGCATTCATTCACGCCGCTGAAAATGTGGAGTAAAGCAAAGCTTGTTGTCACTCTTCACGATTGCAGCCTTGTCTGCGCGAAGCAAAGTTTCGCGCATCATGACGCAGTGTGCAGTGGTCCTGGTTTGGCGAAGTGTTTAGCATGCGCATCCGAACATTATGGTATGGCAAGAGGGGTACCAATAACATTGGCTAACAGAGTGGGGGGGAACATAGAACAACACACTGTGGATATGTTCCTGCCAGTCAGCCGAGCGGTGGCAGAGGCAACTCAACTGACTAAACATCGGCTACCCTTTCAAGTGATACCAAATTTCGTTGCAGACAATGTAGGGGAATTACATGACGACGCTAATCCCCTTCTGGAGCAACTACCAGAGAACACGTATCTTCTCTTTGTAGGAGATATGGGACGCGGCAAAGGCGAGAATGTGCTGCTGAGAGCATATGCCGCAATGGAGAGCGAGGTACCGCTGGTCCTGATAGGACGCCCGACAGCAGCCGTTACTAAGCACTTGCCACCCAATGTACTCGTTTTGCAAAGCTGGCCGCATGCTGCCGTTATGAGTGCCTGGCGTCGCAGTGCCATAGCACTAACGCCTTCGGATTCTTTTGACTCGTGCCCGACGGTAACGCTTGAGGCAATGGCAATGAGCCGCCCTGTTGTTGCTTCACGTATTGGAGGTCTACCCGATATCGTTGTAGAAGGAGAGACTGGATTACTGGTTACTCCTAGCGATGAACGGGAATTGCGTGAGGCAATACAGCGCTTATTAGATAATCCAGAGTTGCGAGAGCGGATGGGTGCCAATGGCGAGCAAAGAGTTGTCAAATTCCAGGCAAGAACGGTGGTACCCCGTATTGAGCAAATGTATCAAGAGATAATAATGAGGTAAGGCATGGTTCAAAGCAAGCGTGAACCAATGTGACAATTGACGAGAAAGTTGACAAAAAGAAACCCTGAGAGGTACGGTGAACATAACAAAAGATCACCCATCTCAGGGAGGAAACATGAATCAT